>NZ_JAZLLZ010000120.1:0-19133 GCF_045598405.1 Sodaliphilus sp. | reverse complement strand
CAGGACAATACCTAAATAACCCCCACCGCCGAACGAAGTGGCGGTGGGGGAAGAAATGCAACACGCACTGCGTCCAGCAGGACGCTAATCGGATCAAATAGGTGAGGCTCAAATGGTTTTACATGCTAAAGTTGAGTGATTCATTATTCCGTACCTAAAGGCACGGGCAATTATTATCTATTTTTTACAGCCATTTCGGCGTACCCATGGCACGCCTGCATGGCTGCCTACAATATCACATCCCAAGAGGGATGTTTCACCGACTCTCTCCATCCATTTCTTGCTTCACCAACCGGAAAAATTCGCTGATCCAAAATGTGATAAAGTTGATAAATCTGATAAAAGTGCGACCCTTTCGAGGTCGGTGCTATATGCTCCGTTGTTCCGACGGTCTACGACCGCCGGTTACGATGCAATGTGACGACTCCGTCGTCATTTACCCACTAGGAAAATCTGCTGGTCCACAAAAACAGCAGAACCATAAAAGTGATAAATCTGATAAAAGTGATAAAGTTGGTAAATGTGATAAAAGTGATAAGAGTGATAAAGGTGATAAATTTGATAATGGATTGGGAGAGTAGGGTGCAACATCCCGCTAGGGATGTGATATAGTAGGCAGCCATGCAGGCGTGCCATAGGTACGCCGAAATGGCTGTAAAAAGTGTTGATAGGTAAATTCCGTGCCTTTAGGTACGGAATAATGAATCACTAAAATCTGGTAAACTAGATTTCCACTGTGCCTCGGGGGGAGATTGTGGTGGCGATTGAGTAGCAGTAGCCATGTTCCATATCTACGGTGCACTGCACGTTGATGCCGGTCATCAGGTCGCTGGTGAGCACGTCGTTCATGCTCTTGTTCAGGCCGTCGCCGGTGAGTTTGAGCACCGCCTCCTTCATGGTCCACAGTCGGGTAAATTCCACCCTTGGGTCGCTGGCAGCAAGTATGCGGTCGGTTTCGTCATCGCTCATGCAGTAGTGGCACAAGTCTAGTTTCACATCCTTCACTATGCCCTCGATGTCGCATCCCACTGGATGCTCATCTACCACGCACATCACCCCTTGCTTGCAGTGGCTCATGTTGAAGTGCACCTCGGGGTGGCCGTGCAGCGAGGGCTTGCCGTGCTCGCTCCGGTCAAATTGCAGTGCGTCCGTGATGCCCCACACTTCATCTACGGCTTGTGCTAGCAGCAAGTAAGCCTTCGCGCTGAGCACGCGGTCGATGTGGAACTTATAGGCAAGCACAGCCTTGCGACGCCACTCGGGCAGCAAAGCGAGGTCACGTTCCAGTTCCTGGGCGGTCACATCATGAGGGTGGTTGTGTAAATATACTTTCATCACTGCAAATTTAGCAAAAAAACGTGGAATCATCACTAAAAATCACTATATATGGTTGAGTGGTAGCGCAATTTTTATTACCTTTGTAACTATGAAAAACCTGACTAGATTAATAACAGCAATCTTGCTTGCATGCTTTGCTATGCAGCTGGCGGCTGGTGACCGCAATGCACCGGCTCCGCTTTTCCGTGACCCGGTTACCGACGGCGCTGCCGACCCTTGCGTTATATACAACCGCAATGACCACAAGTGGTACATGTTCTACACCCAACGCCGTGCCAATAGCGAGACGTGCGACGTGGCCTATTGCTATGGCAACGCCATAGGCATGGCGTCGAGCGACGACAACGGCGCCACATGGGTGTATCGTGGCACTGCTGCCATCAATGTGCAGCCTGGCCACAATACCTACTGGGCGCCCGATGTGGTCTATCACAACGGCACTTACCACATGTTTGTGGTGTTTATCGAGGGCGTGCGCAACCACTGGGGCGGAGGTTCGCAGTTGCTCCATTACACAAGCCCCGACCTGTGGCAGTGGCACCTCGAGGGACCCGTCAAGTTGCCACAAGGCGGTGTCATCGACCCCACGTTGCTGCGGATGCCCGATGGCACATGGCGCATGTGGTTCAAGCACGACAGTAAGTCTTATTATGCCGACAGCCGCGACCTCTTCAACTGGCGCGGTTGCGACGATGCCGCCGTGAGCGAGCGACCCCACGAGGGTGCCAAAGCGTTCTGCTTCAAGGGAACCTATTGGCTCGTGGTAGATGAGTGGCAGGGAATGGGCGTGTATCATTCGAGCGACTGCTCGCAGTGGACACGGCAAGAGCAGCGCATACTCGACACCCGCAGCAATCGCCGCGACGACGGCCCCTCGGGGGCACATGGCGACGTGGTGGTGTGCGGTGACCGCGCATGGGTGTTCTACTTCACCCATCCGGGGCGCACCGAGCACTCTAATGCTCCGCACGACGAGAACGATAACATTCCCTACGCCCTGCGCCGCTCGGTGATTCAGGTTGCCGAGCTTGATGTGGTTGATGGCACTCTGGTCGTGAAAGACCGCAACCACGATGTGAGAATATATTTACCCAACGAATAACAATAACACAATGATAAAAAGAATTATCCTATCCGCATTAGCCATAATGCTCGCATGCAGCGCAATGCAAGCTGGCACGTTCACTGCTGGCGACAAGACATTCCTTCTCAATGGCGAGCCTTTTGTCATCAAGGCTGCCGAGGTGCACTATCCCCGCATCCCGCGTCCCTACTGGGAACACCGCATCAAGATGTGCAAGGCGCTGGGCATGAACACGCTGTGCCTGTATGTGTTCTGGAACATCCATGAGCCCGAGGAAGGAAAGTTTGACTTCACCGGCAACAACGACATAGCCGAGTTCTGCCGCCTGGCGCAGAAGCATGGCATGTATGTCATCGTGCGTCCCGGCCCCTATGTGTGTGCCGAGTGGGAGATGGGCGGGCTGCCCTGGTGGCTGCTAAAGAAGAAAGATATACGCCTGCGCGAGCGCGACCCATATTTCATGGAGCGCGTCAGTGTGTTTGAAGGCAAAGTAGCCGAGCAATTGGCACCGCTCACTATTGCCAACGGAGGCCCCATCATCATGATGCAGGTCGAGAACGAGTATGGCTCTTACGGCGAGGACAAGGAGTACGTGGGTGAGATACGCGATGCTTTACGCAGTTTATATGGTCGCAACCTCACACTGTTCCAGTGCGACTGGTCGAGCAATTTCACCCTCAACGGCCTCGACGACCTGGTGTGGACCATGAACTTCGGCACCGGCAGCAACATCGACGAGCAGTTTGCCCGGTTGCAGCAGTTGCGCCCCAATACACCGCTCATGTGCTCGGAGTTCTGGAGCGGATGGTTCGACAAGTGGGGAGCCCGCCACGAGACCCGCCCGGCTGCCGACATGGTCGATGGCATCGACCAGATGCTGCGTCGCGGCATCAGTTTCTCGCTCTACATGACCCACGGCGGCACATCGTTCGGCCACTGGGCAGGTGCTAACAGTCCCGGCTTTGCCCCCGACGTCACCAGCTATGACTACGACGCGCCCATCAACGAGCAGGGACAGCCCACCGAGAAATACTGGCTGTTGCGAAGCACCTTGCAGAAGTACAGCGACACCAAGCTCCCCGACGTGCCCAAGGCTCCCATGCCCACGATCACCGTCCCCGAGATAAAACTCACCCGTGCCGTGGCGCTCGACGGCCTTGTTGACACCACGTTCACCAGCCATGACATCATCACCTTTGAGGATATGGACATGGGGTGGGGCACAGCAATCTATTCGACCCAGATGCCCATGCTGCGCCCGGGTGCCACACTCACCGTCAACGAGCCGCACGACTACGTGCAAGTATATATCAACCACAAGAAGGTGGGCAGCATCAACCGTGTGATGAACGAGCGCAGCATCGAACTGCCCTTCGTGAACCGCGGCGACACCCTGCGCCTTGTGGTGGAGGCAATGGGCCGCATCAACTTTGGCCGTGCTATCAAGGACTACAAGGGTATTACCCAGAACGTCACCGTGCAGTGCCAAATGGCAGGCAACGACGTGACCATCGACCTCAAGAACTGGGAAATAGCCACTATCCCCGATGCCTACGGCCATATCTCCACTTGCCCCCAGACGACTACTCTGCCGCAAGAAGGCGCAGGTCTCTATGTGGGCAAGTTCAAGCTCAACAAGGTGGGCGACACGTTCCTCAACTTGCAGCACTGGGGCAAAGGGCAGATCTATGTCAACGGCCATGCCCTGGGACGTTACTGGAACATCGGTCCGCAGCAGACGCTCTACATGCCCGGCTGCTGGCTGCGCAAGGGCGAGAACGAGATAATGATCTATGACGTGGAGGGCCCCAGGCAAGCCGTCGTGTGGGGACTGGACAAGCCCGAACTCGACATGCTGCAACTGCCCAAGAGCCCCCGTCACAACCTGCCCGGCAACCGTCCCGACCTCAACTCGGCAACGCCCGTGCGCTCTATCAATCTTGAAGGGCACGACTGGCAGAGGTTTGGTTTCATGACACCCGTCACAGGACGATATCTTGCGATAGAGTTCACCGGCAGTGACGAGGCAGCGCTGTCCGAGCTCTATCTGCTGGGCGGCGACAACCATCGCCTGCCGCGCGAGAACTGGGTCGCATACTATGCCGACAGCGAACTATTGAGCGGCAACCACACCCTCGACAAGGCGTTCGACCTGCAAGAGAGCACCTGGTGGACGGTAGAGCCCGGTGCCACAGCTCCTCACCTCATCGTCATCGACCTAGGCGAGAAGACCACAATCACCGGTCTCGACATCCTCCCCGCTAAAACCCGCACAGCCCCAACTATGCGAGTGTTTGTGTACTGACCAAGTATCTTTGTAGTCGCAATACAGCCCCATGTCTTGTCAGTGGTCAGTGAGGCAGGTTGTGAATTGCTTTCAAATTTTGTATCTTTGTAGTCGCAATACAGCATATTTTCGTCACTCTGTGTAAAAGTGATAGTTGTGAATTGCTTTCAAATTTTGTATCTTTGTAGTCGCAATACAGCTCACGCTGTTTGGTACCGATGAAATCAGTCGTTGTGAATTGCTTTCAAATTTTGTATCTTTGTAGTCGCAATACAGCCGATAACGGAGGGAAAAAATCTCTTTGATAGTTGTGAATTGCTTTCAAATTTTGTATCTTTGTAGTCGCAATACAGCATTCTGTTAATCTGATTCTGTTGTGTTTCGTTGTGAATTGCTTTCAAATTTTGTATCTTTGTAGTCGCAATACAGCTAATAAGGCATCTTTCGCAAGATCTTTATAGTTGTGAATTGCTTTCAAATTTTGTATCTTTGTAGTCGCAATACAGCTTGCTTTTCATACATCTCACGCATAAACTTGTTGTGAATTGCTTTCAAATTTTGTATCTTTGTAGTCGCAATACAGCAATACGATTTGATACTTGTATCTGTTTTGGGTTGTGAATTGCTTTCAAATTTTGTATCTTTGTAGTCGCAATACAGCATGTTAACAGGTCCTATCCTGTTTGCGTTAGTTGTGAATTGCTTTCAAATTTTGTATCTTTGTAGTCGCAATACAGCTTGAGTGCCTTGGCTACCTCATAACTTACTGTTGTGAATTGCTTTCAAATTTTGTATCTTTGTAGTCGCAATACAGCAAAGTTGCCGCCGCCCTGGGCAAGGACATGTTGTGAATTGCTTTCAAATTTTGTATCTTTGTAGTCGCAATACAGCATTACGCCTAGGTCAATTAATGGACTATTAGTTGTGAATTGCTTTCAAATTTTGTATCTTTGTAGTCGCAATACAGCTGAATTATTGGTATTTAGCAATTCTTTTTGGTTGTGAATTGCTTTCAAATTTTGTATCTTTGTAGTCGCAATACAGCTGACAAACATTTGAAGATACGCGCCCACGGTTGTGAATTGCTTTCAAATTTTGTATCTTTGTAGTCGCAATACAGCCGATGTGCTTGAAAGCGGTGAAGATTACCTGTTGTGAATTGCTTTCAAATTTTGTATCTTTGTAGTCGCAATACAGCAGACCGCGAGGCACTCAGCGAGGAACAGCTGTTGTGAATTGCTTTCAAATTTTGTATCTTTGTAGTCGCAATACAGCGTCTCATTTGTTCAGCGTGTTCCCTAGCGCGTTGTGAATTGCTTTCAAATTTTGTATCTTTGTAGTCGCAATACAGCGCCTATTATCGCACCTATCATATTTTCTTGTTGTGAATTGCTTTCAAATTTTGTATCTTTGTAGTCGCAATACAGCTCAACGTCATAACCACTGTTAAATACATCAGTTGTGAATTGCTTTCAAATTTTGTATCTTTGTAGTCGCAATACAGCTGCAACTTGCCAAATTGAAAACGTGTTGTTGTTGTGAATTGCTTTCAAATTTTGTATCTTTGTAGTCGCAATACAGCTTACCAAACTGAGAATTAATCTCAATAAATGTTGTGAATTGCTTTCAAATTTTGTATCTTTGTAGTCGCAATACAGCTTGCCACATGGGACAAATAAGTAACCGTGAGTTGTGAATTGCTTTCAAATTTTGTATCTTTGTAGTCGCAATACAGCTTACACATTTTTTTAACTATTTAATTTTAAGTTGTGAATTGCTTTCAAATTTTGTATCTTTGTAGTCGCAATACAGCTGCACGCCCATTTCATCCCGGTCGATGCGAGTTGTGAATTGCTTTCAAATTTTGTATCTTTGTAGTCGCAATACAGCGAAAAAAGCGAGGTATGTGATAAGTCAAAGGTTGTGAATTGCTTTCAAATTTTGTATCTTTGTAGTCGCAATACAGCCTCTTGCTGAAGTCTAAAAATCCATTGCTGGTTGTGAATTGCTTTCAAATTTTGTATCTTTGTAGTCGCAATACAGCCGAGCATCAAAAACAGCCAAATCACGCAAAGTTGTGAATTGCTTTCAAATTTTGTATCTTTGTAGTCGCAATACAGCAGTGAAAAAAGTTTATGATGTTAGAATGGTGTTGTGAATTGCTTTCAAATTTTGTATCTTTGTAGTCGCAATACAGCTTTTCGTTTGTTTTTGTAAACATTTAACTGGTTGTGAATTGCTTTCAAATTTTGTATCTTTGTAGTCGCAATACAGCTTCTGATACTTGGCTAGCTCCATGTTAGCTGTTGTGAATTGCTTTCAAATTTTGTATCTTTGTAGTCGCAATACAGCACGCAGAGGTAAAGTAATCCTTACGATATGTTGTGAATTGCTTTCAAATTTTGTATCTTTGTAGTCGCAATACAGCAGAAGTATCACGATACTTAATAATCACCAGTTGTGAATTGCTTTCAAATTTTGTATCTTTGTAGTCGCAATACAGCCGGTAATTATTTGACTATTTGCCAAATATCGTTGTGAATTGCTTTCAAATTTTGTATCTTTGTAGTCGCAATACAGCAAATTCGTATCTCATAATTCTGTCGTTTAAGTTGTGAATTGCTTTCAAATTTTGTATCTTTGTAGTCGCAATACAGCAAGCCTACGAAACGCAGGCAGCAGCTAACGGTTGTGAATTGCTTTCAAATTTTGTATCTTTGTAGTCGCAATACAGCTCGATGTGTATATTGTATTGATATACAATAAGATATAGTGATAATTAGAAATTAAAAAGTATTGCGTAAAACAAGAAACCTTCCCGATGTAAGGAAGGTTTCTTGTTTTTAAAATAGCTCGAGTTGCATTCCTCCGTATTCGGGTGGTTTCTCTTTTTTGCCAAAAAAAAGTTCCATGGAGCCGAATTGCTTGTCGGTAACGCATAGAATCCCTACTTTTCCTGATGCTGGCAGGTAGTTTTTCACGCGGTTCACGTGAACGCGTGCATTCTCGGCACTAGCGCAGTGCCGGATGTAGATAGAGAACTGGAACATGGTGAACCCGTCGCCCATTATGTCCTTGCGAAACTTTGCCGCGATTTTGCGCTCTTGCTTGGTCTCGGTAGGCAAGTCAAAGAATACCATTACCCACATAACTCGATATTCGCTGAAACGATCCATTTTACATTTCGGGATAGATGATCTTGCGTGCTTCGCCGGCATAGCACTTGCGCAGTGACGCAGTGGTAGTCTCTACAGCCACCATGAGCGGGCTGCGGTGGCCTGCGATGGTGACTTCGGTAGTGGGGAGTGACAGCAATGCCTGTTTAGTCTCAATGGTGATGCCGCAGTCGGCGCCGTGCTGGCGCACGAGCCGCTTAACGGCGATGTCAACCACGGGGCGGTAAGGTTCCATGATGTCGTCGGCCAGGCAATAGGCGTTGTAACGGTTGTGATGGTGTATGCCTAGGGTGGGCAGCAGTCCTGCTCCCACGAGACTGCGTGCCACCACGGCACGTACCAGCGCATAGCCGTAGTTTAACAGCTCGTTGGGGCCGTCTAACTCTCGGTGCCTCACGAATCCCGGGCACTCGGGGAAGAAGTTGCGCCAGTAGTAGGCGGCGGCTCGTCCCTCGAGGTTTTCGGCATCGTCGCTTCGCACCTGTGATGCCCATGCGAGCATGTTGCCGATTTCGCATTGTGGTTCGCATTGCTTGAGTGCCGCAGCCTGGTTGGCAATCTTGGCTTGCACGGTTTGTTGCCACAGTTGTTTTTGCAGGGGGCGGGAGCAGTCAATCTGGTCGCGGAACCGCTCGCTCTGCAGTGAGTGCCCGTTGAGGGGCATGAGCAGTCCTGTGGGCATGTGTGTACTGTCGCATGTTATCACCGCCACGTTGTTTTCCATGAGTCGTTCCAGAGCTCCGTGGGTGATGGTGATGCGCTTGTCGTCGAGCACCACCACTCCCAGGTCCTCGATGGGGAAGGTGCGCACGGCCTCTTTCTTGAATTTTTCGGTAAAAGAGTCGCTAGTTTCCACTTCGGGCAGCCGCAGTAGCAACTGCCCGTTGCGCATACTCAAGTAGGCCGGGTTGCCAAAGTAAAGAGTGCGTTTAATCATTTAATTCTATTTCACCCAATTTATTGATATTAAAATCACGATGTTCAATTAAAGCATTTATTTTGTCTGCAACTAAACTCATGTCACTTTTGTTTGTGGCATTAAGATGCTTGCTTAAATAGATATGATCAGAACCTGTGTTATTAAAATTATCAACCACATATAATCGTTGTGAAAGTTCCTCCCTCTTTAAGTCTTTAATTTCATCGGGGGTTTCGTCCCACAGTATAATACGAGTTCCTTCTTTGATAATTGCTGTCAAATTATAAATAACCCCTTTGCTCTCAATTACCGCATATTCGGGCGTGTTGTACAAAGTGTACTCAAGTGAGTCATTAGTAACTCCCTGTTTTTGAAGTAAGGCAACTTCAAAGAGATTAATAATGCGGCTTCGGCGTACGAGTTTTCCTTTCTTTATACCTTCATAAAGGAGGAACAGGTAATTCGAGTTGTTTTTAGCATAAAGTCGGGTCTTGTAACTGCGGTCATTAAGATTAACCAACTGTTTTGAAGATTGATATGTATGTTGTCTCACATCAAGGGCACTATTAAAAGTGAAGAAACCTCGGCCAACTTTGAATCGGCATCGAACGTGTCGCAAAGGCCGCAAAGTCCGTCCGTTTTTGTCTTTCTTTACTTCGTTTCCATGTTTATCAACCATCCATATATCTTTAGCAATAGCCTCAGCGAATGACATCCCTTGAGCAATACGAGCTTCAACGGTTTTATGAATGTGCATCCTTAACCTATGGTCAACGATGGCAATCAGTTCATCAAGTTTTGAGAATTTAGAGAGTTCCACTCTAGTGACTATACTTATGGTGTCGTCATAGAGGAATTTGCCATCCTTAACTATTGGCTTTCCATCTATATTGTCACTAGTTTGGACAGGACGTTTTATTGCGCCCAGATAGGTGTCTTCATGTAACCTGCCTCTAAAGCTATCTCCGGCTTTCCACATTTCTTTCTTGTTGCCGTTGCTGTCGGTGACTGTCACCACTTTACCTCTCACGCGGGCCCTACGACGGCTGGAAGTGAGGGTGCGGTCTTTGCTGTGGTGGTTCACGAGTATGTTTTCCTCAATATGTTTGACCACTGCAGCAATGTCTCCGTCAAGGTGGCAACCACGGCGTTCTTGTTCTAATGCCCGCTGTTCTAAACTGTAGTCATGACCACCTTCACGTGCTTCACACAGTTTGAAATATAGTTCAAGCATGCGGTCACGCTTTGCGGCAACAGGAATGGCAGTGAGAGTGGCCGCATCTATGGCATGATGTGAGTGCAGGTCTCGTTCTTTCTTAGTATCCATGCTCTGGATGCCAAGCATCTTGCGGAAGCTAGCGGTAACTGTTCCCTTTTGTACCTCGACATTAGTAAATACTGATTTGAGATACATGACTGCATGGCGCGCAATCACACCTGTATCCACAAGTTGGCTATTGCGGAAACCCTGTTTGATTTCGGTGGTTGTAAAACGTTCAAGTTTGTTACGCCAGTAGTCCAGTTCCATTTGCCACAGGTGGCGTTGACGTATGCACTGGTCTTTGCGATCCTTGGTTTGTGCTTTGCGCGACTGCGATTTCCAGAATTCCACATTGGTTTTCAGTTGTTCCACTTTTTCTTCCCACTTTGCAAGGTTGGGTTTGATAGCAGGGTAGTCAACACCATTGATTCTCTCCTGTTTGTCATAGTTGGGAAGTTCGGTCGGAATCCTGTTCTTCTTGATGGCGCGGTTGTAGTGAGCGTCACACAGGGTGAGGTTGGCATCGGAGTTGTCAAACGACTTACTACGTGGAATGGTGTGCTCGATGTCTACTTCGCCCTCGTTGAACAATGCGGAGAATGAAATAGGCTTTCCTGTATAAAAGCATGTGAAGCCCTGTTCCATCCACAACTTGTATTTCTTCACAAGTTTGCTAAAACCATGCTTACTATTGAACTCTAACAACTCGTTATCGGTTTGTTCCAGTCCATAGCGTGCCATGTCAATGTCACTATCGCTAATGCTGCGCTTAGGGAACATTTCTTCAAGACGCTTTTTTATTTCCTTGTTTTCTTCTTCGCGGATGCGTTGGTATTGTTCGATAGCCCATCGCATGTTGGTGTCATTGAGCATGCGGGTTGTTTCAACTACAATGCGGGTGTCATCAGGCGTAATCATTCCCGCGTCAAGCATGGCGTTTACTTTTCGTTTGAGCACATTAAGGACTCGCAATGCAACAGGGTTCTTGATAGAACCAAGGTTGGGACTGCCCAGTCTCCACTCGCTGCGTTCTGCGCTCATGTTCTTGACAGGCTGATAAGGAGTGATTTGCGAGTGGTGGTAAAGTTTGTCCCATTTTGAAGGCTCTACCTGTGGAAAAGCAATTGCTAATGCTTCCTTGAGTGCAGTCTCGATTTTGGGCATCTTATAATAGTCGCGTTTGTCGCTTGAGAAAAATTGTTGGTACAACTGTGCCACTTTGTCTAGAATGTCGGTTTGTTCATTGGCATCCATGTTGGCCCATGTGTTGCTGCCCACGATATCAATGACGTGGTTCTCAATGTCGTGGTAGTCGCTGTCCTGAAGGGTATACTTGGAGTCCTTGTGTGCAAATTTTTCCTCATAGGTCAAGCTTTTGTATGTTGCTATAAGGCTATTGGCAATGGATGTGATGACCCGTTCCCTGCGCACTATGGGCTTCATTTCGTTGTATTGTTTGAGAATCGGCACGATGTTGTTGCTGGGTATACCTGCAATTTCGGGTACTTTGGCCAGCATTACCGCATCGGGATATAGAATCCCTTGTTCAAGCATGCGATTAATGTTGTTTATGGCCTTAAGACTTAACATGGCATAGCCTTGGGACATGCTGGCCCACAGGCGTTTTAACTGAGACTTCTTGTCATCGTCCCAGTGCAGTCGCTTGTCGGCAAACTCGTCAAGTTCCTCTGAGTCGTCGGTATTAAAACAAATGTTCCACAGGTCAAGTGCAGTGTAGGTCACCTGATGCTGTTCCAGTCCGTGGTTATTGCCATGTGCGGTGCGCGTCTTGTTGCCTTGGATCACAACAGTCTCCCAATCATCGCCCAGAAGTTTCTTGAGACGTGCTGTGACTGGGCAACCTGACACAGATTGTGTGTCCTTATAGTTGATTACACGGCGCTTGGAATCACTGTCAAGTCGCATTCCCATCACAGATTCTATTTTGCCTCTTAATTCTTTAAACTTGAAGTCGGCTTTTACACGTGAAGTGAAGAAATCATCATATATCTTTTTCTTAGCATCTAGAGGAAGTTCCTGCCAATCTCCGTCAATACTTGTCTTTATCTTTATATTATTAAGCAATGACCATGCCCTGAATTTCTCGAATGAGGGATGGCTGACTGCACAACGCGGTTTGTTGGGTTCAAGTGTGCAGTTTCCCACATTGCCTTTTTGGGACTTGAGCGGATTTTTATAGAAAATAGTTCCTATGCCTTTTTTAGTGCTCATGATGCGCTCGTGAAGTTCGCCTTTCTCGTCAAGACCTTGCTGAAAATTGAAAATTTCTTCAATCTCTTGCATGTATTGTGAGCGCACTGCCTTGTATTTGGGATTGTTTCTTAACCGTTCTCCAGTTTTCTCAAGCATAGCAAATGCTTGCCCTACAGTCTTGAGACCATGTTCAGACATGTATTCGGTTATCATGCCTGAAAGCTTGGTCTCCGATTTTTTCATCTCGGCGCTGATGTCAATGGCTTCGATTTCTGTTACTTTCTTTGCTGTTTCTTTTTCTTGCTCAGCTATGGTTTCGCCTTTACTGCTTTTGAAACCTCTGCGTTGTGCAATGTGGTAAAGAGCACGTCCTAGACGAAAGCGTTCGATCTCTTGAGAAAAATCAAACTGGCGTTCCATTAACTCGGCACGCAATTGATAGGGGCTAGAATAATCACTAATGCCGTCTCTATTAAAATCAAGTCGTATCCATTGCTCAAATGCTTCTTCATGAGGATATCTGCGGTATAGTCCTTCAGCCTTATTATATGTTTTCCAAGCATGCAGTCCTTCGGGTGATAATGGGCACATGTCATGTTCAACAAGCACCTCTAGTGTAGCCCATAATCTGCGGCGCCTGGTGTCGTTTAAACGGCGGGTTTGTACGTGCTTTGTACGTTCGGCAGCAAAAGAAACTGGAGCACCGCTCTTGTCTTTGCTTGCACCTGCCTTGAAGATATCTGAAGAGAAATGTTCAAGTTGGTCAATAAATGAACCTTCAATGTCGGGGTTTCTCAATGCTGTTCCAATGGAACTAGTTCCTAAATCAAATCCTAAAATTTTTTGTGCCATAGTATGTGTTTTTTTGTATATTCAAAATTATTTTGTACCTTTGTGCCAAGATACAAAAGTGAAAGACTTTTCACAACAAGGCTATAAGCCGAAGAGAAATCTTAATCCCGCGATGCAGTCGTGGGATTTTTTATATCTCATTGATTGTGCAAATATAAGATTTTTTTTTTGTTGGGGCAAGTTTATTGGGGACGGATTGAGGGAGGTGGAGGAAGTTTTTTTTCTTTTTGCGGTAATAATTTCACTTTTTAAATTCTTTTAATCTCTTTGGGTTTAGATATTCCGTAAATATTAAGTACTTTTGTAGGAAGAAAACATAAACAATGACTAAAGGTATGAAACGAATTCTTTTTATTGCGCTTGTGATGGTGGTTGCTGTCGTGGGTGCGCGGGCTCAGAAGTTTGCCATTTTGAGTGATATCCATGTTACACCGGGCAATGCTAATGAGGCTCAACTGGTGAAGGCTGTGGACGAGATTAACGCTAGCGATGCCGATGTGTGTCTCATGACTGGTGACCTCACTAATGAGGGCAGCGATGAGCAGCTGCGCAACGTGAAGTCAATTCTCGACAAGATCACTAAACCTTTCTATATCATCCCCGGCAACCATGAGAGCACTTGGAGCCAGAGCGCTTGCAAGACTTTCAATGACCTGTGGGGTCAGGATCGTTTTGTGTTTGAGATGGGCGACCTTCTGGTCATAGGTATGAACTGTGGCCCGTTCATGAAGATGGGTGACGGCCACATCAAGCAGGAAGATCTCATCTGGCTGGACAAGACTCTCGCTGAACGCGTGAAACCTGGCACGAAGGTGTTGAGCATCAATCATTATCCTATTCTTGATGACCTTGACAACTATCAGGACTATGTGGATATTCTCAAGAAATATCCGGTGATTACCCATCAGTGCGGTCACTACCACCGCTGGCGTCTCTATGAGACGCAGGGCATCAATGGCGTGATGGTGCGCGCTCTGGACATGGGCAAGGGCGACTATGGCTACACTATCCTTGACGTCAATCTCGCCAATGAGTGGATCCACGTCTATAATAAGCGCATAGGCGCAGCTCCGGAGATTCAGTTTGCCTACAAGACTAACACTAAGTTCTTTGACCGCAAGCCTGTGGAGGTGATCGACATGGTTGACAGCAAGTTCAAGGTGGAAAAGGTGTTTGCCGACAATGCTACTATCTTCACCCGCTTGGGCCTTGATGACAAGAACATCTACTTTGGCAACTCGCTAGGCTACTGCAAGGCTATCGACAAGAACACCGCAGAGGTCAAGTGGGAGTATAAGACTGGCGCAATGCTCTTTGCGCGTCCTGCTGTGGATAAGAAATATGTTGTCCTTCCCACTGCCGACCGCCGTCTCGTGTGGCTTGACAAGAAGACGGGCAAGGAAGTGTGGGTTCACGATGCCGATGGCCCCTACGTGGCCGATGGCGTGATTGCGGGTGGCATCTTGTACCAGGGTGGTTACAAGACTTTCCAGGCATGGGACGTGAACAAGCATCGCCTCGTGTGGAGCAATAATGACCTGAACAACTATTGCCAGGCTGCTCCTGTGGTGGACGGCAACGATGTAATTTTCGGCGCCTGGGACACTAATCTGCGTGTTCTTAACCGCAAGGACGGCAAGCTCAAATGGTCGTGGAACAATGGCAACAGTGCCAACCTGCTCAGCCCGGGCAACGTGGTTCCTGCCGTGAACAGCGACAAGGTGATGATCGTGGCCCCTGACCGTGTATCTACTGCCCTTGACCGCAACACTGGCAAGCAGATATGGCGCGAGAAGAATGAGAACAAGGTGCGTGAGAGCCTGGGCATGAGCGAGGACGGCAAGGTTGCCTACGCCAAGACTATGGACGGCGAACTTGTGGCAATGAGCCTCGAGGGCGATAAATATGAGCTGCTGTGGAAGGTTGACATGGGCATGGGCTATGAGCATGCACCGTGCATCGTCATTGAGAAGGACGGTTATATCTATGCGGGTTCACGCCACGGCCTGCTTGCTGTGATCAACGCAGCTACTCATAAGGTCGAGGTGTCTTACCACATGGGTTCGAGCGAAGTCAACGGCTTCGATGTGGATGCCCAAGGAAATATTTATTGCTCATTAATCGAAGGAACGGTATACAAGATTTCTGTAAAAGTTTAAAGGTTTAAAGGTTTAAAGGTTTAAAATTTTAATTTAGTTACTTATATATGGAACAAGAACGACAGTTTGCCTTTGAAAAACTTGATGTGTACCAGCATGCCAGAATACTTGTGCGTGATATATATCATCTTCAAAATAAATTTCCCATTGAAGAACGATATGCTTTGGGTTCTCAAATAAGACGTTCTGCCATTTCTATAACTAGTAATATAGCAGAAGGAACAGGAAGAAATTCAATAAAAGAAAAAATACATTTTATAGAAATTGCTTTTGGTAGTTTGACTGAATCCTTTTGCCAGCTCCAAACCGCACAAGACCTTGGTTATATCACAGAAAATGACATGGCAGAAATGAGGCCAAAGTTTAATCACGTGGCTGCATTGCTATCATTACTTAAACGATCCCTTGATAATAAGTTAAACCTTTAAACTTTTACACTTTTAAACTTTTAAACTTTTACACTTTTAGAAAAGATGGCTGTTTACCTGCAAGTTGAGAATTTGACCAAGTCGTTTGGAGCTGATGTGCTCTTTGAGAATATTTCGCTCGGAGTGGATGAGGGTGAGAAGATAGGCCTTATCGCCAAGAATGGTACGGGCAAATCTACGCTTCTCGGCATCATTGCTGGCGTTGATACCCAAGACTCGGGTACGATAACCTTCCGCAATAACCTGCGTGTGGGCTATCTGCCGCAGACTCCAACCTTCGACGGTGCCAAGACTGTCATCGAGGCTTGCCTGCATGGCGAGGACAAGATGTCGCAAGCCGTGCGCGACTATGAGGCGGCCCTGAACGGCGGCGATGCCGATGCTATGACGGCTGCTATCCAAGCCATGGACAATGCCGGCGCATGGGACTATGAGGATCGCTTCAAGCAGATTCTGTCTATGCTCAAGATTGACGATTTCACCCAGTCGGTGAGCACGCTGTCGGGCGGTCAGATCAAGCGTGTGGCACTGGCGCAGGTGCTCATCAGCGAGCCGCAGCTGCTCATCCTCGACGAGCCCACTAACCACCTTGACATCGACATGATAGAGTGGCTCGAGAAATACCTGCGACGCAGCACCATGGCATTGCTCATGGTGACGCACGACCGTTATTTCCTCGACAACATCTGCAACCGCATCATTGAGATGGACGACCAGCAGATCTACACCTACGACGGCAACTACAACTACTACCTGGAGAAGCGTGCCGAGCGTCTTGAGACACAAGCTGCGCAGGTGGAGAAGGCTCGCAACCTGCTGCGCACCGAGCTTGACTGGATGCGTCGCCAGCCCCAGGCTCGTGCTCACAAGGCACAGTACCGCATCGATGCTTTCTACGACCTGCAAGACCGCGCTCGTGTGCGCCGCGACGACCGTGAGGTGGAACTTAATGTCAATTCAACCTATATAGGCAACAAGATATTCACCGCCCACTCGGTGAGCAAGCGATTTGGCGACAAGGTGATACTTGATGGCCTTGAATACACCTTCGCTCGCTATGAGAAACTAGGCATTGTGGGCGATAACGGGGTGGGCAAGTCCACGTTTATCAAGCTGCTTCTTGGGCAGCTGGCTCCCGATAGCGGAGAGTTTGAGATAGGCGAGACAGTGCGCTTCGGTTACTACAGCCAGGAGGGTATCGCTTTTGCCGAGGACAAGAAGGTCATTGACGCGGTGCGCGACATAGCCGAGGTTGTCTATTTCGACGAGAAGAACCACTACACCGCGTCGCAGTTCCTCAACCTGTTTCTCTTCACCGCCCGCGACCAGCAGAAGCCCATTGCGAAGTTGAGCGGTGGTGAGCGCCGCCGGCTCTATCTGGCAACTGTGCTCATGCGTAAACCCAATTTCCTTATCCTCGATGAGCCAACCAACGACCTTGACATCACCACGCTGGGCATCCTTGAGGACTACCTTGCCAAGTTCAAGGGTTGCGTCATAGTCGTCTCTCACGACCGATTCTTCATGGACCGCACCGTGGACCACACATGGGTGTTCCAGGGTGGGGGACACATCAAGGATTTCCCTGGCAACTACAGCGAGTATCGTGCGTGGAAGGAATACCACGACCAGCAACAGGCCGAACAGGAGAGGGCCAAAGCGGCAGCTAAACCACAGCCCAAGCAGCAGTGGAACAACCGCGATAACAGCAACAAACTCACTTACAAAGAGAAACGCGAACTGGAACAGCTCACTGCCGACCTTGAGAAACTCACAGCCGAGCGTGACCAGCTCGATGCCCTCTTTGCCAGCGGCGAGACCATAGACGACGTTGCAACCCACGCCCGCCGCTACGAGGAGGTGAAAAACCTCATCGATGAGAAAGAACTCCGCTGGCTCGAACTCAGCGAAAAAGACTCTTGAAAGTAGGGTGATTAATGATGGATTGATACAATGAAAGCGGCCGTTCATACAATGGTCGCTTTCATTTTGTGCGTGCGAGGTAATGATGCCGTATATTTGCAGTGTGAAATTTTTAATTTGTTTAATATGAAATCAGGAATTAAGTTATTATCACTAGCGTCAGTTGCTTTGGCAACAATGGCAGTAGCAATCTTTACCTTCATGCAATGTCGTAATGATGCAACAGAGCCCACGGTCGAGGACAATGCATCGCTGCAAGAGCATGCCGAGTTGGCTTATGAGTATGCCCGGGTTCATGATATGAACACGCGTTATGCTTTCTTTACCGACTATGGCATTATCAGCGGCAAGCCTCGGTTTTACATCTGGGATTATGAAAAGGGGCGTGTCATCTACAAGACGCATGCCATGCATGGACCGGGAATGGGAAGCACAGCCGAGAAGCCGGTATTCAGCAACAAGATAGGCAGTAATTGCTCATCGCTGGGCAAGTTTGAGGTGACACGTGAACCTGGCGCAACCATGACGCGGGCAATGCGTCTTAAAGGGCTGGACCGTTGCAACAGCAATGCCTATTGCCGTGGCCTCATGATTCATGGCGCCTACTGGGTGAACAACAACAAGTGGCGCGCAAGCATACCGCTAAACGATGTCGCATGCCAGGGGTGCGTTACGCTCACTACCGACGGCAGCGCCCGAGTGAGGAACATCGTGATGAGCGAGGATAAACCCATCTTGCTGTGGAACTTTTGCAGTAATGGGTTAGCTTGAGGCCGCGGTCGCTCGTGGAAAAAGGCCTGATTATATAATTAATTCAAAAAATATACTTATTATGAAAAAAAATATAGCAAAAATTTTAGCAATAGTTATTCTACTGGTACTGTTAGTGGGATTTACTTCTAGTTTTACCCTGGTAAAACAAACAAATAGAATAAATGATTATACCTTGAATAAGGAATTAAGGGAAAAAGTAGAAAAGGAAACATCAGGAATGGACGAAATGGCTATTCTTAATTATAGCATCAATACTGCTGCTTCTTATTTAAGCTTCACCGAAAAAAACAACATTAACGAGCACCAAGCAAATTGTGTGGGATACGCTAAACTATGTTCGAGTATTTGTAATTACGCTTTAAAGGTAAATCACCTGGCAGGAAATGCAAAACCAGCTGTCGGTTATGTGAAATTTAATGGCATTAATACTTGCACAGTACTAAAAAATATAGTTCCAAAGAAATATAAGTTATTTGTAAGTAATCATGACTTTGTGGAATTTCATTTTGGAAATCAAATTATTTATGCAGACCCATGTGCATATGACTTAATTGGAGATAAATGTATTACTTATAATTAACTCAACTTTAGCATATGGAACAATCTGAATTTCACCTATTTGCTCCGATTAGCGTCCTACTGGACGCATCTGCTTGTTGATACTATACCCCCACCGCCACTTCGTTCGGCGGTGGGGGTTATTCAGGTATTGTCCTGC
>NZ_JAZLLZ010000119.1:0-6573 GCF_045598405.1 Sodaliphilus sp. | reverse complement strand
CGAACCGAGCGAAGCGAGCTCGGCAAAGTGAGCAGCGGTAAGTCGGCGAAGCCGGTGCCGCGGATAGCGAACCTTTGCCAACATTCGAAGTGGCGGTGGGGGAAGAAATGCAACACGCACCGCGTCCAGCAGGACGCTAATCGGAGCAAATAGGTGAGACTCAAATGGTTTCACATGCTAAAGTTGAGTAATAAAGTACAGTCTTTTTTTTGGTGTTATTTTTTTTGCTCATTAGATTTTTTTTTATACTTTTGCATTGATTTCCTGAAAACAATTTAGACAACGTGTCTAAAGGGTTGAAGTCCACGCCAGGTTGAAGCGGTATTTGTGTTCATGCAACATGAAACGGTGGAAGCGGGTATGGGCGGGAGACGACAATAATAAATGGAAAGGCGTTTGCAAGCGCTTCTCTTTCTACACTCCAAACTTCGAACACTTGGATTATTCAGTGGAAAGAATAGCAATGGCAGATGTCCCGGGATGTGTTTATACCGCATCTCCTTTTTGTACATGCACTACGATGAACTTCACCGCATAAAAAGGTGGGGTAAGATGTGTATGTATATAGGAGTATGTACAACATCTGGCGTGGGCTTCGGCATTGCTTATCTTACTGAATAGGCAAGTTCGAAGGCCCGGAGTGTGAGATAGGCATTTGCACGATCTCACGCTTCTTTTGTTTATTGTTGTGGGCTTAACCTAAATTTTTTTATAGTCCTATAGGGGGTCGTAGGGCAAAGATAGAGACGAAGACTCTCATGAAGAAAAAAATTATTTTTACTTGTGCACTTGCGTTGTGTAGCTCTCTTGGTGCTTTAGCCCAGATTCAACGCAGCGAGTGGACTGCTAGTCCGCGCATTACCACCGACAATCTTCTTTATACCCTAGGAATTGGCACCGCAGTGCAGTTAATCGACAACGATTTTGCCGAGAGCCACAGTTGGCTAATTCCTGACGTACAGTACACGGCTAATGTCGTTCAAAACCTGGAGTTTGCCAACGGCAAGGCGACAATCTATCCCCAAGCCTTTGGCTTGAGCCATTGGGACTGGAAGATGAGGCGATATTCTGTCGGGTACAATGTTGGGTATCTTTCTCGCATGTTCCCATTAGGATTCACCGCAGGTGTTGATTATGTGCAAGACGGTTATGATGTTTTGATGCCCGAGGCTACCGAGCGCACCGAGATTGTCAAGCGCATGGTAGCTCCATATGTGACATTGCAGATAAGACTGCTGAGTTATGAAAACAGGAACTACAATATTGTTCTCGACATGGGCTCGGCTTATAATTATGCTTTCCATTATCACGACAACACCATCAATGATGCTAAGGCCGTGAACAACGGATTCACAGCTATTGGCTCAATTTCTTATTACAACACTCATTCACACATCAAAACCGGAATAAAGTACGAGCATGCGTTGTATGATTTTTACAACAAAGATTACTTGCACGACGGTGTCTCAGTATTTGCTGGTTCAAAATCCTCTTTTGGCTCATTATCAGGCTTCTTCACCAAAGCATTCTAAATAAATTATGAATACAAAATCTTTGTTATATTGTATTGCTGCCGCACTTCTAGGTTGTGCAACGCTAGCAGGCTGCAATTCATTACCCAAGAGCAATGCACGGAACGGCATCAAGTATCAACAATCAACTGTTGCACATCCACTCGGCGACAGTATCACATCTGTTATAATTAATGCCAAGAGCGTCAAGTGCTCACTCATTGCCAAGAGCGACACCGTGCCTCAAAACAGTGTTATAGAACTGTCACAAGAGAGCAAGGCTATTTTCCTGTATCTGTTGTGCCAACCAGTCAACTTCCAGACCGATAAAATCGTGTATGGACGTTTCATGCCCTGGACTCGCTTCACATGCGCAAAGGGTGGCAACAAGGTGGTTCATGTCGAGTTTGACTACAGCCTTAAAAAGTGGCGCATTCTTGACCACCTGTGCAACACCATTGTCACTGGCGACACTGGCACTAACAATGAACAACTGATGCTTTTTGCACAAGAACTTTTCCCTCTGGAACCCAATTTGAAACTTTTGTCTAACAAATCTACCAAATAATATATGAAAAAGATATTAGGACTGCTATTAAGCATTTTCATCCTCGGTGCGGCACAGGCACAAACAATTCACTGGCTCACGTTTATCGACACTACCGACAAGAATGTGGGAAGTTGTGATGTGATGGGTCGCGACATCCTGTACGGACACTTCATCAATGAGGTGAACGCTTCCCTCGCTCCGATGGGATACAAGGTATCAACTCACGACATATATGGCACTGCACTCTCGCCCGAGAGGTGTAAAAAAGAGGTTGAGAGCCTTAAGGTAACATCCCCCGACGACATAATCGTGTTTTACTACATCGGTCACGGTGTGCGAGCTTTTCAGGACGAAACTCCCTACCCCCAGATGTGGATGGGACAAGTTAACCCAAACAAGTGTATACCTCTGCAATGGGTTTTCAACCAGTTGAAAAGCAAGGGTGCACGACTAAATGTAACCATAGGCATGTGCTGCAATAACGAAGATTATGTGAGTGCCAAGACGCACCCTACCTTCTCGGTCAATTATGCCTCACCACAGATGAGCGGGAAAAAAATCAAACTCATACAAGACCTTTTCCTGGGAGCTAAAGGCAATGTGATTGCGACATCGGCATCGCCCAAGCAGACATCGGGGGCCTATAACATCCCATGGTATAACGACAATGTCCTTGACATTTACACGGCAACACTGTGCGACATCTTTGATGAACTCGAAAAAATCAATACAAACTCAATCACATGGGACGTTCTGTTGACTGCTATGAGTCGAAAGATTGACTACATGACCGATGGCGAACAAACTCCCATTCATAACACATTCCTTGCAAGTGCTGCCGTTCCAAGCGAAAAGACCCCCGAGGTGCCACGAGAAGAAACCGTTAAAAAGGCAAAGGATGTTGAAAATGACGAGGAAGTGGACGATAGCAATCTCAAAGATTCACTAAGCGAGATTTTTACTGCACTTGTCAATCCCAACAATCCTATTGCTAAGCGTGTAGAATTTGCTAAATTATTTGAAAAAGAGTTTGCCGACAAAGCAGTGGTGCGCAACATCTCGCAGGACGGCAACATCGTGGTAGACAAGGAAGACCCCGAAACTTTCCTGGGCCGACTCGCTACCACTAACCGCATCCTCTATGTCGAGGTAGTGGATATCCAGCTCTCCGAAAATGGCATTGAGAAACTCTATGTGAGAGAAATACATCATAAACAATAAATTTACTTGACATGAAAAGAATAGCATTATTATTGATTTCTGTTCTTGCCTTGACAACTATGCTCTCGGCACAAGACCTTAATAGCCCTAAAGTGAAAAGCCAAATCCAGATTAGGGCTACACAAAAAGTGGACCAACTCAACAGCAACATTTCTTCTATGGCCGATAAGGATTACAATCGTGACGAGCGAATGTATTTCGCCAAGGCTGCCAAGAAATTGTTCATAGCCAATTGCGAGGACTTCTATGACTATGAGGCACGAAAGAACGTCAAAGGTGTCACCATGGAGGTGACTTCTCGCTATCGCAAGAGTGTCAACAAGATATTGATGAGAAATTATTTTACCCACATGGTTGACCTCAAGTACACCGATGTGGAAATCACATCGAGCGACATTGCCAGCATGAAGG
Source organism: Sodaliphilus sp. (assembly GCF_045598405.1). Classification (NCBI taxonomy): domain Bacteria; kingdom Pseudomonadati; phylum Bacteroidota; class Bacteroidia; order Bacteroidales; family Muribaculaceae; genus Sodaliphilus; species Sodaliphilus sp. Next base: position 2,880 of record NZ_JAZLLZ010000119.1, on the reverse strand, counting down.
TATCTAACCCCCAGAGGATTTCAGAGAACACTTTTGTTTGCACCGTTCAGTTTGACCAGGCTTTTGTGGGCTACCGCGACGGACGCGCTGTGTATAAAGACATCACCACCAAGCGCGTGAAGTGTTACATCGACATCGAACGCACCGAGGCTGGCGATGAATATATCGTAAGGCTGGGCAACACTTCTGCAATAGCCACTAAACCCTATAACTAAACCTGTACCCAACACCCAATTTTAGGTCATTAATGGGGGCGCTGGAGAATGTGTGCCCCCATCAATTTCATTAACACTTTATGAGAAAAGTATATTTATTTGTCTTGTACGTGATGTGTTGCGAAGTTGCGTTCGCTCAGGTAATGATTCTAAGCGATTATCTGCAAGAGGAACGTGTAGGGCTTGTTGATGAGTTTTTTGAGCGATTCAACAAGCGCGACACAATAGCCTGCGATTCGGTTTCCATTGCTCAGCGCAAACTGGATGTGGCAAAGTTGTTCGACTTCACTATGTTTACTTCTGATAAAGACCCTCGCATTGCACAGGCTTATGCACTGATTGACTCTGTGGTCGATAATTCCTTGACCATTTCTTACGACGATAGTGATTGGACTGCTGTTGCCCGATGCAAGTGCTCCCTTAGTGGCAAGCCCGTTGACATCGATCTTTTCCTGAACGTGGAACAGCGCGGTACAGGCATGTACAAGTGGGTCATTTCAAGTGTGTATGGGAAACTGTTTGACACTGCCCCCATTAGCAATAGCCCGATGCTCATGATTATGCCTGATGCCCATGAAACTAATTTCATGGAACTGGGCGAGGTCACTGCCAATCAACCCGAAAACATCTCACGCTTCATGGACAAGGACTTTGGCTATGACAACCGTTCGGTTTTTGTTTATTTAGTGCATTCGGGCAAGTTGAAAATACAGCATGTCGAGGATCTTGAATTTGTTTTCACGCAAGTGCCTGGCTGGGTTTTCTCTATCAAGTATCATGACCGACAGTCATCTAACTCGGGTTGGCTTATCTCTCAGTTCGTTCCCAAGCCTGCAGCAGGTGAGTCTCTGGTTGAGTGGTATGTCTATGGTCATGGAAAGGATAATAGGTCTAAATCAAAATAACATCATATATGCATGAAAAAAAGTAATATAATTATTTTTATTGCAATGCTCGCCTTTGCTACTGCAGGTGCAAGAAATCGTGTAGCGACCTATGAAATCCAGGACCTTGAAGCCGTGCGACAATACAAAAGCGCAATGGAACAGTGGGTCTCAAGCAAAAGCCCGCTAGACCTTGAAAAGATTGATAACCTGTTTTCGGGACAAAAGATTAAGTGTCGCATTAACAATGGAATGACACAAGAGTTTGTCAAGCATGGGCAGTTGCGCAAGGTCGATGACAAGCAACTCCAGTCACGTAGCATGACCGATTTTATCATGGCTATCGAGAAACTAAGGAAAAACATAGTGATAAACTTTTCCGAGCCTAGAATCGAATATGGATATAGCGAGCCCGAGAGCATTGACCCCAAAGATGTGGAACAGTCACTCACATTCGTCAGCATGAAAGTAAAAGTGAGCGGTGCCTTTGAATACTCCGGGACTGATTTACTACTTGTCAGGGAAGGAGAAATCGTTCAGATTGTGTCTGACGACTCATCACTGCCCAAGGCTTTTGCGTACTATCACAACAAGCAGTACGATGATGCGTTTAGGGTTTTCAGGAATATGGCCTACGCAAACCCTGTAGAATTTATGGCGCAGTACTACACAGCATTGATGGAGCTTCACTGCAAGGGCTGTGGCTCACTTAACAAGCAAGTGCGCGATATGGAGTGTGCATGGTGGATTGGGCGAGGAATTGTGGTGAACCGCGTCAGTGACAATGACGTCCGGATGGAAAATCCTTACATAGTAAAACTGGCTAACCTATCTAAGTATGTGACAAGTTTCGACAAACTCCCTTATTACAATTCTCATGGACGAGGTCTGGCCGACGCAAGCATGCGGTGGTGTGTAGAGAAACTTGTAAAGGACGGGCTGATGGTGTATAAAAACAAAAACAACAGGTATGGATTCATGAATGAGCAGGGCAAAATCGTGATTAAGGACGAGTACAAAATGGTGATTCAGTTCAACAACGACGGCCTCGCCTGCGTGCAACAGGACGGCTTGCTTGGGTTCATCGACAAGACGGGCGCGGTGGTTGTGCCTGCGAGATACAAGTCTATTGCCATGCAGTTTGTGGGAGGCAAGACTCTTGCCGTGAAACCCGATGGCACTCTCGTGGTTGTTGACACCACAGGGCAAGAACTCAAGGTGCTGGGAAAAGGTTTTGAGCAAGTGCTGCCATATTATTTTGACAATGCTTTCTGTGCCATGCACTCATTTGTTGACAATGAAAAGAACAGGACATATTACTGGTATGATACCCAAGATGATTATCCCAAGAGCCAGACCAGTTATGCCTATGTCATCTCACACACCACTGGCTATTTTTTGAGCCAGTCGGGCAAACAAGAGCCATTCCCGTGGTAAAAACTAAACATAAAACAGAAAATCATGAATAAAATTATAATCACTTTAGTGTTAACGTTCGGCCTCGGTTGCTATGCCATGGGGCAAAGCGAGCCGGTCGAGGTCAATGAGTACCAAATCTTCTATCCTTTACTGGAAATCGAAGACCTGAGTAGCCTCACGTTTGACAACGTGGACGAAAAAGTCTCAGCAATAAAGAACTCCCACCTAGTGTCTCGCGACACATTAAGTTATGAAGAAATAAAATGGAAAAAATTCACTCTTGACCTGTCAAATGAGAATTACACTTTCATGGGGAAAAAACTGTGTGAATGCTATTTAAGTTTTAGTTTTGGTGGCAAGGG
>NZ_JAZLLZ010000118.1:0-6372 GCF_045598405.1 Sodaliphilus sp. | reverse complement strand
TTTTGTAACTTCACGACAAGAAAAATAAGAAATTACCCCCGAATTAGCCCGAGACGGGTCCATCGGGGGTTTCTTTGTAAAGTTACAAAATATTCACGACACTGGCAAACAATTAGTTAACTATTTTCTGAATATCCCTATCTAATGTCTGGCTTCATCCCCCTCAGGAGATTGATTTATCGGGAAATAGCGAGGATTGGTGTGGTTGTGCCACATCGTCCTCGCTATTTGTTGTATCTATTGCCCTGCTGGGCGATTAGCGCAGCTTCGCGCCTAGCTGTGACTCAAGGTTCTTGATGATCTTCTGCATGATTGCGTCGATCTGCTTGTCCTTGAGGGTCTTCTCGTCGTCCTGGATGATCATGCTGATTGCATAGCTCTTCTTGCCGGCCTCGAGCTTCTTGCTCTCGTAAACGTCGAAGAGCGACACGCTCTTGAGCAGTTTCTTCTCGCTGCTCTCAACCACTCGACGGATGTCGGCGTAGGTGGTGCTTACGTCAACGAGCAGCGCGAGGTCACGGCGCACGGGCAGAGTCTTGGGAAGGTCATAGTACTTGATGTCCTTCTTGGCAGCGAGCTTGCATGCTGCGCTCCAATATACCTGTGCGTAGAAGACGGGCTGATCGATGTCGGCCTTCTTGAGCTGTGCGTCGGTCACAACTCCCAGCACGGCGATTACCTTGCCACCACGGTTCTTGTAGGTGAGCGAGGGCTCGAGGGTGTCGTCCTCGGTCTGCTCCAGAGTGAGGGTGTCGAGTTCAACGCCCATGCCTGTGAGCACGTTCTCGAGGGTAGCCTTGAGGTCATACACGTTGACGGGGCGCACGGGCTCGGCCCATGACTCCTCGTGGTTGTTACCGCTCAGCCAGATGCCCAGCATGGGTTGCTCGGTGTAAGGCGCGAGAGCCTTCTCGGTCTGGTCGGCATCACCGTTGTAGTGGTAAACGTTGCCAAACTCATAGAGCTTCATGTTGGGGTTCTTGTGGTTGATGTTGCGTGCCACGCTCTCCAGGCCGCCGAAGAGGAGCGACTGGCGCATCACGTTGAGGTCGCTGCTCAAGGGGTTCATGATGTGAACGCAGTTAGCTTCGGGGTATGTCTCGCAGTCGGCATAGTATGCAGCGGCTGTGAGCGAGTTGTTCATGATCTCGCGGTAGCCCACTGCGGTGAGCTGGTTGCTGATGAGCTCTTGCAGGTCGTCGGCAAAGTCAACGCTGTCCTTGGCACTGAGGGTGCCCTTGACCGAGTTGTTGAACTCTACATTGTTGTAGCCGTAGACGCGCAGGATGTCCTCTACAACGTCGCAGGGGCGGCGCACGTCAACACGGTAGGTGGGAACCAGGAGGTTGAGCTTCTCGTCGTCCTCGGCAACAACTTCCATTTCCAGGCTCTTAACGATGTCCTTGATCACCTCGTGCTCGATGTCCTTGCCGATGAGGCCGGTGACGTAGTCATATTTGAGTTCAACAGGGAAGCCAGGGAACTCCTGCGACTTGACGTCAACGATGTCACCGCAGATCTCACCGCCGGCGAGTTCCTTAACGAGCATAGCGGCAAGCTTGAGGTTGTAAACGGTGGTATTGGGGTCGATGCCGCGCTCAAAGCGGAACGAAGCGTCGCTGTTGATAGCGAAGCGACGAGCAGTCTTGCGAATCCATGTGGGGTGGAAGTAAGCGCTCTCCAGGAACACATCGGTAGTGGCCTCGGTCACGCCGCTCTCCAAGCCGCCATAGACGCCGCCAATGCACATGGGTTCCTCGGCGTTGCATATCATGAGGTCGCGCTCGGTGAGAGTACGCTCCACGCCGTCGAGGGTGACGAACTTGGTGCCTTCTTTCACTGTCTTAACGACGATCTTGTCGCCCTTAACCTTAGCGAGGTCGAAGCAATGCATGGGCTGGCCCAGACCCAGGAGCATATAGTTGGTGATGTCGACGATGTTGTTGATGGGGTGCTGTCCCACAGCGAGCAGCAGGTCCTTGAGCCACTTGGGACTCTCCTGAACCTTGACGCCGCGAATGGTCAAGCCGCTGTAGCGGGGGCAAGCCTCGGTGTTCTCCACCTCGACGGGGATAGCGCCCTCTGCTTTATCGGTAGCAAACGCGTCAACGCTGGGCTTTGAGAGCTCGCCAGCACGGCCGTTGCGCTGCATCCATGCCTTGAGGTCGCGTGCCACACCATAGTGTGAAGCACCGTCGATGCGGTTGGGGGTGAGATCCACCTCAATGAGGTAGTCGTCCTCGATGCCGTAGTACTCGGCAGCGGGAGTGCCCACCACAGCGTCCTCGGGCAGAACGATGATGCCGTCGTGGCTTGCACCAACGCCAATCTCGTCCTCTGCACAAATCATGCCCCATGATTCCTCGCCGCGCATCTTGCCTTTCTTGATCACGAACTCCTTATCGCCGTCATAGAGCTTGGTGCCTATGGTGGCAACAATCACCTTCTGTCCGGCAGCCACGTTGGGAGCACCGCACACGATCTGCACGGGATCCTCACCGTTGCCCAGGTCCACTGTGGTGATGTGGAGGTGGTCGCTGTTGGGATGGTCAACGCAGGTAAGCACTTTACCCACAACCAGTCCGCGCAATCCGCCGCGTATTGTTTCGATTTGTTCAAGAGCACCCACTTCGAGTCCGAGTGAGGTAAGAGCGACGCTCACCTCTTCAGGGGTAAGGTCGGTGTCGATATAGCGTTTAAGCCACTTGTAAGATATATTCATAACTGTATATTTGTTTTCAACCCACAAAGTTACTGATTTTTGACGAAAAACGAAAGACGAAAGACGAAAAACATCGTTTTCGACATTTTCTATATCGTTTTCTTGACTGTTCTTTATCGTTCCCTCGGTTTCTTCACTGTGTCCGAGGCGGTGCCTCGGAGTACTGGACACCACGGCTGCCGAGTTTTTGGAGGGGCGTTTTTTTCGTGCTTATCGTTTATATCGTGCTTATCGTTATTATCGCTTTTATCGTTTTTATCACATTGATCACTTTTATCGGGGAGTTTTGGACCAATTTTCTGGGCCAAAACGGAAGCAGGTCGCGGGAGGTCTTCCGTTGAGGCATGGAGAAGCGAAGCGGAAAACCATGCGAAGCTTGGTGGTGTTTTTCATTTTTCTTGTTTTTGTGCAAAAATAATGTGTGCCCCATGCCGGAGCACATTCAACAGAGCAACTTAAGCCAGAATCCACGGTCGGATTTTCTTTTGCGAAATTTTTCGTTGCGAAATTTTTCGCAAAAGTTCACAATTAGTAACAAACTCCCAAATATGAGGTAACTATTCAGCAATGGTATTTTGGGTAATTTCCCCGCGCGGATCTCACTGATAACACTGATTTAATAATAACTGAAAGAAATTAAAATAATTTCTTATTCAGTTAAATCAGAGCAATCTGTTGTAACTATACTACAATAGATTTTTTTGCAGATTCCCCGCGCGGATCTCACTCATACATGATTTTGTAATGAGAGGCTGAAAGCCGACACGCAGAACGCAGTTCTGCACATAACCCTGTCCTAACTGAGCGCAAGCGAAGGCAGGGCAGGGTAAACGCGATACACAATACTGGGGTTGAAGACCGCAACCTTGCATGTTTCGAGGTAGCGGTCTTCAACCGCGATTTTGTTAAACCTCACACCCCCCACCGGCAGTTCGCAGGTCTGCGACCAGCGGTTAACCAAAGTTACGACCTCCCTGAGGTCTAAAAAATCCACAATATATATATTCAATGAAAAAATCTGTGAGATCAGTGTAATCTGCGCGGGGAGTTCCATTGGTGAATAGTTACGTTCCATTGGTGAATAGTTACCTATTGCGAAAAACTGTTAAATAATGTTACCCCCCCATAAATAATGTAAAATTTATTACTTTTGTAAATTACTTATCAGAAAATCAAAACACTACAATAATATGAAGAAATTACTATCATTAATTGTCATGATTGCTGTGGCTATGACCGTCATGGCCCAGAACTTTGAGTATGACGGACTGAAATACTCTGTCACCAAGTCACCCGATGGTAATATTTGGGGCGAAGTAGAGGTTGAAGGCTGCGTTTCAACTACAGCCTCATATATCACTATTCCTCCCAGCGTTACCAACGACGGCAAGACCTACAACGTTACCAAAATCTACAGTTTGGCGTTTTACAATCACCCCAGCCTGACCAGCGTGCGCATAAGCTACGGTGTAAAATGGATTGATGACCAGGCGTTTCTTAACTGTAATAAACTCACCACAGTGTATCTGCCCAGTTCTGTAACAAAAATCGATTATCGTGCATTTGCGAGCTGTGATGCACTTACCTCTGTATATGTAGCACGACAAGACCTATCCCAAATCACATTCGGCACAGATGTTTGGCCCGAAAAGTCAAGTAAGATGACGATGTATGTGCCTCATGGCGGAGCAAATGTAACAAACGAGCTGCTCAAGTATTTCTCTATAGCCATAGACTCCAACCTGCTTGCCTACGACCTGTATATGAACGACGGCACCGTGTCGATAGTCACCGAACCCACTCCCACATCGACCCCCAAGGGAAACAACAAGTGCACCATCGTGGGCTTTAATCCCAAGGGCTCGTTAGTGACTGGCGGCGCCTACGTTCCACAAAGGGCCGTCTCAACTCCCACAGGCTACGAGAGCAAGTTTGAGTACACCCAGATTGCCTCAAACGCGTTCGTAGGTTCAACAATGACCAAGGCCGACCTTACCAACCTTACAAGCGTCAAGACAATATACCAAAACGCTTTCAAGGATTGCGCCGCTCTCACCATGGTCACCCTGCCCAAGAACCTGACGTCGCTGGGAGAACAGCCCTTCACCGGCTGCAAAGCCCTCACCGAAATCAGCATCGACCAGAACAATAACTTCTACACAGTTAACGGTATCCTCTATCAGAACATAAACTCAGTGAACACTCTGCTGTGTGTGCCTGCCAACTCTCCCTTGACATCGATTACATTCCCGAAGATTGACTGCATCGCTCAAGGTGCAATCGTTGATCAAGCCAAAGCACGCTACTACACGCTCCCATACGGACTGAAAACTATTGAACAAGACGCAATTTACAATAGTCCCATTCAGCAAATCAACATCCCGTCATCGGCCACCGGTTTGCGCATCAACTTCATACACTACTGCACATTACCCGCAAAATCAAGGTTTATTTTTAACTTTACAGGCCAAGGCGACGTCACTAACGTTTACTACTGGTTTAACACGGTTGACTCTTCGGCCGAGCTCCTCGTTCCGCGCGAGAGCGCTGCCGAATATAAGGCTGGCAAGTACTGGAAGCAGTACTTCAGCAAGGTGAACCCCGACAACTCTTGCGCCTACGACATTTACAAGAACCAGGTTTACTACACCGTCACCAGCGACGAGCCCACAACCATAGGCGGCACCAGCTATGACGGTACAGTGACGGCTGTATATGGCATACCCCAGGTATCGACCGGCGGCATGCACCTCAACATCGACGCCTTCACAGCCACCAACGGCAAGACCTATGCCCCCACACGCATCGACGCCTACGCCTTCAAGGGCAACAACGTGCTCGACATCGCCCTGGGCACCACAGTGTCTTCGTTTGCAACGGGCGCATTTAGCGACGTTCCCTCGCTCACCGACGTGACCCTGCTCAACACCGGCAGCGTGCGCTGGGACGGCGCATTCTTCGGCAACAACGCCAGCAGCTTCATGTTCTGGGTTGACCACAAGATGTTTAACAGCTTCTTCACCTCGGCAATGGGTAACTGGAACATTAATGGCGGCAAGAAAGGCATCGACTACCTGGGGTCCTACATCAAGACCTCTAACGACAACACCATGTTCTCTTGCTCGGCGCCCGTGAATTTCAACGGCACCAAGCTCAACACCTACTCGATTTGGGGGATTACTGGCAACAAAATCATCACTTCTTATCTGAATATATCCGACTTAGCTGCTAACCAGGGAGTTCTCGTTACCAGCATCAAGCCCGACCAGATTTACCGCATCCCGCGTGCAAAAACCGCAGGCGTGACACTCGACAACATGCTCGTGGCCGTACCCGCCAGCCAGGTAAACATCTACCAGCAGCAGGTGGGCTTCCGCTGGGATCCTGCTCAGCACAAGTTCATCCGTCCCACCAAAACAGTGTATGCTTCTTCGGGCAGCGCTTATCTCAAGCTCACCCCCGAGCAGGCAGGCAACTACAATGAGATTTACTTCGACCTGTGGCCCGCCCCCGAAGGCAAGAAGGGCGACGTGAATGGTGACGGCGAGGTTGACATCACAGATGCAAATATCTTGACCAACATCATCCTGGGCAAGGACACGGCAAGCAACTATGGAGGCCGTGCCGATGTCGATGGCAACGGTGCCGTT
>NZ_JAZLLZ010000117.1:0-16126 GCF_045598405.1 Sodaliphilus sp. | reverse complement strand
CCGATTAGCGTCCTACTGGACGCATCTGCTTGTTGATACTATACCCCCACCGCCACTTCGTTCGGCGGTGGGGGTTATTCAGGTATTGTCCTGCCGGACAATAAATTAGCAATATTTATTATCAAATGCTAAAGTTGAGTTGTTAATATATTTTCAATTAAAAAAATTCATTGAGATCAGCGCGGGGAGTTCCATTGCTGTATCGTGCAAAAAAAGTTTGTAGTTACAATATCAAAAAACCGCAGTTACACAGATGGAAGTATATGACAAACCGTACTGATGAAAAGAGCAACAGATTTCGCTGGTAATAACCTTGCGAAATCTGTTGCTTTTGTAGGGTATCCCGGTGAACGGGGATTATTTCTTCTTTTTCTTTGAAGTCTCTTTCTTGGTTTCTTTCTTTGACGATTTCTTTTTAGCAGGGATTTTGATGTTGTCGCCGGCCTTGATTTTGTCGCCTTTGAGGTTGTTGGCTTTCTGCAAGTCCGAAACTGAAACGCCAGCTTTCTCGGCGATCACGCTCAATGATTCACCCTTCTTGATGGTGTAGTCACCGCTCTTCACGCCATTGTCTTGCTTCTTCTTGTCTTTTTTCTTATCCTGTTTCTTGTCTTGCTTCTTTTCCTGTTTCTTCTTTTCTTGCTGCTTAGCCTGCTCGCTCTTGCTGCTGCGAGAGTGGCTGTAGGTCTGCTCGCGTGTTTCCTTCACGCCCTTGTTGGCATAGCGCTCGTTGCGGTTGCGCCACTGGTCGGCGTCCTCGGTCTTCTCCACCTTGGGAGCAACTTTCTCGGGAGTTTTCTCGGTCTCCTCGACGGTCACGCGGCGAGATTTCTTGGGAGCATTCTTGGCTTCTTGCTCGATGCGCTGCACCTCGGCTATCTGCTCGTTCTCGAGTTCCTCGGCCGAGGGTTGAACGTCCTCGTTGTGAACCACCTTGATGTCATTGCTTGTAGTCTCGGCTGCTTGCTGCGGGCGATCCTGGTAAACCTTCACGCGCTTGTTGGTCTGCACCTTGAGCACCTTGCCAGCTTTCAGCTTGCCGCTCACACCGCCGTTCATCGACATCAGGGTAGATTTGCTCATGCCATACATCGATGCGATTTTTGACAGGTTCTCGCCCTTGCGCACCTTGTGGTAAGAGGTCACAGTCTTGGTTTCCCATGTGTAGGGGCGGTCATCGCCGCCACCGCTGGTCACGCCTGCGGGCTCAACTACGCCGCGCTGCGCATAGAGGTCGCTGCGGTAGCTGTAGATGCTGTCGGCGCTCATGATGAAGCTATATACCTGTGTCGATGGCAGGATGAGCTGATAAGTGCGCTCGGCGCTGCCGGGAATCACGTCGGCACGGAACTGCGGGTTGAGGGCACGGAGTTCCTCGATGGGCATGTTGAGCACCTTGGAGATCTGGTTGAAGTGCACGCGGCGGTTCACGCCCACGGTGTCAGTGATAAGCGGTTTTTTAGCCAGACTGGGGCTGATGTTGTGCTTCTTGAAATAGGTCATCACATAGTTGGCAGCGATGAACGCAGGCACATATCCGCGGGTCTCCTTGGGCAGGTAGGGATACACTTCCCAGAAGTCCTTGTTCTCGCCACCAGCACGGCGCAGCGCCTTGTTCACGTTGCCGGGACCGCAGTTATAGGCAGCAATGGCCAGCGACCAGTCGTTGTAGATGTTGTAAAGGTTCTTGAGCAGCACGGCGGCCTTCTCGCTAGAGCGGTAGGGGTCGCGGCGCTCATCTACAAGAGAGTTCACCTCGAGGCCCAATCCCTTGCCGGTGCCCACCATGAACTGCCACAGTCCGGCAGCGCCCACGGGCGACACCGCGTTGGGATTCATGGCACTCTCAATCACGGGGAGGTATTTGAGCTCCATGGGCACGCCTTCCTTCTCGAGCGCCTGCTCGAAGATGGGCATGTAGTAGAGGCTCATTCCCAGCATCTCCTCCACGAGGGTGCGGTTGCGCTTCACGTAGCGCTCAATGTAGGAGCGCACAATCTGGTTATAAGGCATCTCGATGCTGGTGGGCATGGCCTGGAGGCGGCGTATGTACTCCTCGTCGCTCACGGTGCCAGCGTCCTTGCTCTCAACCTCGGCGTCGAGCACAGCATAGTTCTGGAGATACCAGTTCTTCATCATCTCGCGTGTATCGGTCTCGAAACTTGCGGGATAGACGATGTCGTTATCCACGATTGTGTCTTTGACCGACAGGATAGTATTGCGTCGCGGAGCCGCTATCGACGTGACTGCGGTGAGCGCACACAGCAATACTATAAGTTTTGTTCGTAATGTTATCATCTTTTTAGTGTATATATTCTTAATTCAGTATAATTCAAAAGTTTATCGAGCATTGCACGCCCACCGACGGAGTGCGCGTTGCCATGTAGTCGCCATCGACCAGCGTGGGTGCGACCTTCATGCTCAGGTCGGGCGAGATGTCGAAATGCGCCAGCGATGCGTCAACATAGGCATCAATGATGCTCAACGCATACACGCCCACCATCGAGAGGATGCAGATGTCGCGGTAGCGGCGGTAGTAGTCCTTCTTGTGCTTGAGGGCCTTCTTGAGCCACTCCATGTCGATGCTGCTCTCCTTGTAGTTGGGCGGATAGAAGTTCATGTAGCTGCGGGTCTCGGGGTCGTTGTCCATAGCGTCGCGATAGGCCCGGGAATAGTCTTGCAGCATGCGGTTGTTCCACGCCGTGCCGTAGGTCAGTCCCACAAACGCGCCCACCACAATGGGCAGTTTCCAGTAGCGGCGGTTATAGATCTGTCCCAGTCCCGGACACAGGGCGCTCATCCACAATGCCGTGTTAGGGTCGGGGTTAAATTCCCTTTTCTTACCCATTGCTGCCACGGCAGTGCTATCGGTGAGCGTGAGCACTTCCATACCCTTGAGCACGCCAGTGGTGTCGGCGGCAGCAATCTGCAACGTGTCGCCTTCCACATTCACCACCTTAACCATAGTCTCGCCTGTGCTCTCGGTCCGTTTTGCTGGGGTCACAGCAGTGCGGCGATGGCGCACCGGGACGGCAGGCACACTGTCGGCGCCCAACTCGGCCTCGACCGGGTGAGCATCAACAGCAATGCACAGGCACAGCGACAAAGCGATGCCCAGCAGACGCAGCAGGTGGTTAGACGTTAATCTCATACACAGTACTATGGGTCTCTCCTGCCACGCATCGGGCTGGAGAAACCTCATCAATATATTATTTTAATGTGTCAAAGATACTAATAATTTTGTTAAGTTCGGCCTCGTCCTTGAAGGGGAATGTTATTTTTCCTTTACCGTGGGCGTCGCACGTGAACTTGACGGGAACGCCAAATGAGCCCGAAAGATGCTTGCGCAGCACCTCGTAATCCTTTGACGACATGGTTTTTGCCTTGCCAGCAGCAGCAACGGCACCGTCCTTGTCACCCTCGCGGTAGTTCTTCACGAGCTGCTCGACCTGACGCACCGATAAACCATTTTTTAATATCTCATTATATAATTTTAACTGCACCGAAGCCTTGTCGATCGACAGCAGAGCGCGTGCGTGCCCCATGTCGAGAGCCTTGTCGCGCAGTCCCAGCTGCACCTCGGCGGGCAGTTTGAGCAGTCGCAGGAAGTTGGCTATGGTGGCGCGGTTCTTGCCTATGCGCTCGCTCAGACGCTCCTGGGTGAGATTATACTGGTCGATGAGTTTGCGGAATGTGAGCGCAATCTCGATAGCGTTGAGATCCTCACGCTGGATGTTCTCGATGAGTGCCATCTCGGTGAGCTCGGCATCGTTCACAGTGCGCACATAGGCCGGCACGCTTTCAAGCCCCGCCAGTTTAGCCGCGCGGTAACGACGCTCGCCCGAGATGATCTGGTAAGCGTTGGGGCCCATGCTGCGCAGCGTGAGGGGCTGGATGATGCCCAGCTCGCGTATCGACACTGCCAGTTCCTCGAGCGCAGTCTCGTCAAACGAGGTGCGAGGCTGGTCGGGGTTGGGCGATATTTGTGATATTGCAATTTCGTTGATTGCCGACGAGCCGCCGGTCTGCACATCGTCCATCGAGATGAGCGAGTCAAGACCGCGCCCCAGGGCGTTACGTTTTTTTGTTACAGGCATAAATTACTGTTATTTAGCGTTCTTGCGGTTCTTGGCGATGAGTTCCTTGGCCAGCTGCATGTGACTTGTGGCACCGCGGCTTGACGGGTCATACAATATTGCGGGCAGGCCATGGCTAGGCGCCTCGCTCAGACGTATGTTGCGCGGTATCACCGTGGTGAACACCATGTCGCCAAAGTGGTTCTTTAATTCTTCGTAGATCTGGTTGGCCAATCGCAGACGGGCATCATACATCGTGAGCAGGAAGCCCTCGATGCTGAGTGCAGGGTTGAGTTTAGACTTGATGATGCGCACGGTGTTGAGCAGCTTGCTGATTCCCTCAAGTGCAAAATACTCGGCTTGCACGGGAATGATGACGCTGTCGGCTGCTGTGAGTGCGTTCACGGTGATCACGCCCAGCGAGGGGCTGCAATCGATGAGGATGTAGTCATAGTCATCCTTGACGCCTGCAATGGCGTTGCGCAGTGTGTTGTCGCGGTCTTGCTTGTTGATAAGCTCCAACTCTGCTCCCACGAGGTCGATGCGCGAGCCCACGATGTCAAGTTTCTCGACACATGTGCTCACCGCAGCGCTGCGCATGGGATAGTCGTCCACCAGGCACTCATAGATAGAAGAGGTCATCTGCTTGGGGTCAACACCGAGGCCCGATGTGGCATTGGCCTGGGGGTCGGCATCGATGAGAAGGACCTTTTTCTTGTGCATGGCAAGCGACGCTGCCAGGTTGATAGCGGTGGTGGTTTTGCCCACACCACCCTTTTGGTTTGCTATAGCTATTGTTTTTCCCATAAAATTGAAAAATGTTTCACGGTGCAAAGGAATAGTTTTTTATGCAAATAACCTAAAAATCAGGCTTAAAATTAGGAAAATTGTTGATAACTCACCATAATTGTTAATAACTTCACCCCGTGGAACACTTATTAACAACCAAACCACCACACACAACTTCTCCGAAATCCATAAAAAAAACAGAAATAACCCCTTCGGATAAAATGACTCTGCAAGATTAGCGATTACGTTGATAGCCACCAGATGAAATGCAAGCATTTCACTGCTACCTATCAACGTAATCGCACAGCACTGCGTGCTGTCATTTTAACCGAAGGTAAAAAACAATAAAAACAACTAGTCTAAAAGGCAAAAATTTTCTGTTGTTCAGGGTCGTAGTAATACCGCTCGCACTGGTCCATAACAGGAGCAAAATTATATAGAATGCCAATACGCACACCCGTGAGTCTCATATAATTCCATAATTGTTGGCGTTGCTCTTTGCCCAACGACTCAATTGCCTTACATTCTATAAAAACCTTGTCGTTTATAAAGAAATCGACATAGTGTTTGTGCTTTATTCGTTGTCCATGATATTCGACCGAGAAATAGTATTCTTTTTTTATATTCTCTTTATTATACCCATGTTCTTTCAAACAAATTTCAAGAGCCTCCTGATACATATACTCATTCAACCATGGTCCCATTTCACGATGCACTTGTTGACAACAACCGATAATTTCATAACAATATTTCCTCAGTTGTGAACAAAGTTCGAGGTTAGTGTCGGCAAGTTTCCAAACATTGCGTACTATCTGATCAAATGCATATTCCATAAGTTACTCATATTAATTGGTTTATACTATAACAACGCTGATAGGTTGGCAAATATTGTTCAAGGCGAGCCTGTTTCGGTATCTCCGGTGGTCTAGACCATCAGTTTCGAAGCAGTGAACGACTTGTTGTTTTTATTGTTTTTTACCTTCGGTTAAAATAATAGCACGCAGTGCTATGCATGTGAGTGGATAGATGGCAGTGAAATGCTTGCATTTCATCTGACGCCTATCCACTCACATGCAGCCCGACATGGGTGTTTTAACCGAAGGGGTTATTTTTGTTTTTTTTCTCCCTTCCACTACCCTGGGTGAGAAAAAAAATCCACGGTCCGGGGTATGGACCGTGGATGCTTGTATATCCGTGTGGATTGTTTCGATTATGTGTCGAGGGTTGCGTAGGTTGCGTTTTCCTCGATGAACTTGCGGCGGGGTTCCACTTCCTCACCCATGAGCATTGAGAAGATGCGGTCGGCCTCAACTGCGTCACTGATGTTGACACGCTTGAGCAGGCGCTTCTCGGGATCCATTGTAGTTTCCCACAGCTGCTCGGCATTCATCTCACCGAGACCTTTGTATCGCTGAATCTTGACCTGGTCCTCGTTGCCGGCTGCATAGCTGTCGATGAAACTGCGCAGCTGCATGTCGTTCCAGCAATATTCCTCGTGGTTGCCCTTTGTGGCCTTGTAGAGCGGCGGTGTTGCAATGTAGAGGTAGCCGTTCTCGATGATGGGACGAATGTGACGGAAGAAGAATGTCATGAGCAGTGTCGCGATGTGAGCACCATCGACATCGGCATCGGTCATGATGATGACGCGGTGGTAACGCAAGCGGCTCAAGTTGGGCTCCTTGGGATCTTCATCAGTGCCGATGGTCACGCCCAGCGCACGGAAAAGTGTAACGATTGAGTCGCTCTCAAAGATCTTGTGTTCAAGCGCTTTCTCTACGTTGAGAATCTTACCGCGCAAGGGGAGTATGGCCTGGAACTGACGGTCACGGCCCTGCTTTGCCGATCCACCCGCCGAGTCTCCCTCGACGATGAAGAGCTCGGTCAACGCGGGATCCTTCGACGAGCAGTCGGTGAGCTTGCCTGGCAGGCCGCCGCCAGCCAGGGGCGACTTGCGTGTCACCTTGAGGCGGGCATTCTCGGCAGCATGGCGTGCTGTGGCTGCAAGGATGATTTTCTCGACAATAGACTTGGCCTGAGTGGGATGCTCCTCGAGGTAGTTTTTGAGAGCCTCGCGAACGCTTACCTCAACGGCACCTATCGCCTCGGTGTTACCGAGTTTGGTCTTGGTCTGACCCTCAAACTGGGGTTCCAGCACCTTAACCGAAACCACGGCGGTGAGCCCCTGGCGGAAATCCTCGGGCTTAACCTCTACCTTCACCTTCTCGAGCATACGGCTGTCCTCGGCATACTTCTTGAGCGTAGCGCCAAGGCCGCGGCGGAAACCGGTGAGGTGTGTACCGCCCTCGATGGTGTTGATGTTGTTGACATAAGAACTGATGTTCTCGTTGAAAGATGTGTTATAGGTCATCGCAACCTCAACGGGGATTTCGCCCTTGTTGTTGCTGATGTGGATCACGTCGTTGATGAGCGGTTCTTTGTTGGCGTCAATATAGCGAACAAAGTCGTCGAGACCTGTTTGGCTGAAGTATTCCTCGGTGTGGGGAACGCCATCCTCGCCGGTGTTGCGCAGGTCGGTGAGGGTGAGCTTCACGCCAGCGTTGAGGAACGCCAGGTCGCGCAGTCGCTTAGCGAGCAGGTCAAACTGATATATTGTTTCCTGGAAGATGTTAGCATCGGGGTGGAATATCACGGTGGTGCCGTGCTCTTCCTCGGTGCAGTCGCCAATGACGGTGACAGGACCTTTGGGCTTGCCTATTGAGTATTCCTGCATATAGACCTTGCCGCCGCGGCGCACCTCGGCACGCAGGTAGTCGCTCAACGCGTTGACGCAGCTCACGCCCACGCCATGCAGACCGCCAGACACCTTGTAAGAGCCCTTGTCAAACTTACCTCCGGCATGGAGCACGGTCATAACAACCTCAAGAGCGCTCTTGTGGAGTTTCTCGTGCTCATCGACAGGGATACCGCGTCCGTTGTCGCGCACGGTGATAGAGTCATCCACACCGATGGTAACGTTGATTGTGTCGCAATATCCTGCGAGCGCCTCATCGATAGAGTTGTCCACAACCTCGCTCACGAGGTGGTGGAGACCCTTGATGTGGGTGTCACCGATGTACATTGAGGGGCGCTTGCGCACTGCTTCAAGGCCTTCGAGCACCTGGATGTTCGACGCTGAATACTGTTTTTCTTCTTGTCCTTCGATATTATAATCTTCTGCCATAAAAAGTATGTTTTCTATAGTTTTTTAGCCTCTGGGCAACCGTAAAAAATGTTTCTCGCCCAAAAACATACAAAATTACTAAAAAAAACGCATATAATAAAATTTTAAAGCACAAAAAATGGTTAAAAGAATGGGTGCGCCCTATAAGAACGCTGCGCATTATGATTCCAAGAACCACTGTGTAACTTTTCTTGGAATCTTATAGGGTGCAGCCCGTTCTTGAAATCAAGTTGAGGTAGGGACGACACTCTACCAAAGCGCATTTTGACACACCCTCGTTCTTGACAACTTAAAAAGCAGCGTTCTTGATTGCCGCTGCCTTGACGCGGAAGAAGTTGTTGTCGCGCGAGTCTTCGAGCAGGCGGTACTCGCCGTGGTTGCCCCATGACGCAGGACGATCCTCGATGATCATGTCCTCGCCGGTGTCGTTGCTCACGTAGGGCGATATTTTCTCTTGCCATGCACGGATGCGTGATGTGGCACTGTTGTAGTGCATCATACCGCCGGACTGGTCCACAAGTTCCTGAAGATACTGCAAATACTTTTCCTTATACTCGGGGATACCGAGAATGCGCGATGTGAGCAAATTGCTGTCATAACCCCATTTGAGAGGATCCTGGCGGCCCGAGTCATGCTGCACGCCGCAGTCCGAACTGGTGCCCAGGGTGTTGTCATAGTCATAGGGAATCATGTAAACCTTGTAGTCGGTAATATCCTCGGTGGTAAAGTAGAGGTAAAAGTTGTTGCCGTTGTTCCAGTAGTCGTCCCACATGCCCACAGCCACGTTCACGGCCAGAGTGCGCAGGAACAGGTCCACGTCGCACACCTGGGCAATCCACGTCTTGAAGCTGGCGTCGCTCTTGCCGGCGAGCTTGAGCTGGAAGTCGATGAACTGCTGCTTGGCGTTGTCAAAGTTTGCGATGTTGGTCTGCAAAGTGTAGGTATGGCTGTCGTCGCTGTCGTCGTCGGCATAGTAGTCCTTGCGATAGGGGTCGGTGAGCGAGGCGGGGCTGCCGGCATACTTGCATTTCCACAAGTTGCCCTTGTCCGAGCCAAACATATCAGCGCCGTCGCGTTGCTTCAAGTAGTTCTTGTCAACCGGCTCAATCATCTCATACACGCCCAGATAAGCCTCCTTGCTGTCGCCCTCCACGTGCAGCCATAGGCGGCAGTAGTTAGAGCGCGAAGCGGTCCACACGCCATAGTCGCGGAAGAGGTTGTAGCAGAAGAGCTCACGCACATAGGCAGGGTCGTCCTTGAACCACTTGAGGTGCATCTTGTGCACGCCATGCACGTCGTGCTCCTTGTCATCGACCCACTTGTGCATATTTATGCCGAAGTGCACATGGTGCCAGTCGGTGTTGCCGGCATGGTGATCCTGTCCCGTCCACCCCTCGGGGCGACGGCGAGAGGTGTTGCCCTTGAGGCGAAGACCCACCTCGTCAACAGCGAAGTTCTCGCCCGCCATGTTGAAGTTCATGTCGGCAACGATATACTGCTTGGTCTTGTTGTTAGAATCATAGAGGCGGAGCAAGCGATTCCACTCGTCGAGCGACACATAGAGGCGAATCTCGGGCAACTCGTCCATGTTCCACACCCAGTCAACGTTAGTGCGCACCAGTTCCATGTGGCCCGAGAGCACATAGTTGACCACAGTGTTGACGTCAACGATGTCAACAACGCCATCGCCGTTCACGTCGGCATCATCATCGTCCAGAGAGTTCAAGGCAGAGTTCACAGCCTTGTTGACATCAGTAATATCAACCGAATTGTCGCGATTAACATCGCCGCGGTAGTAAACCTTGGCCTGCACGGCCGTAGTAATAGCCAGCATGGCTATGAGTGTGAGTAAGTAACGCATATTGCAGTATTGCTTGTTTCTAAATCTTCGCAAAGATACAAAAAATATCCAAAATGTTAAAACCAAGTGCAATAATTGTTGTAACTTTGCATCACTATGCAACTACCCGAATTGTTTATCAGCCAAGTGGAGCAGTTGTTCCCTGGCGAGAGCGCAGCGATGCTGCAAGCCATAGGAGAGACAAGTCCCAGCGTGAGCGTGCGCGTCAACGTGCAGCGCCATGCCAGTGTGCCCGCAGGGGTGCAGCGTGTGCCCTGGTGCGAGGCCGGTTTCTACTGCGACGAGCGGCCGCAGTTCACCTTCGACCCATTATGGCACTCGGGCATGTACTACGTGCAGGACGCGTCATCGATGTTCATCCACCACGTCATTCGCTCGCTGGTCAAGGAACCGGTGCGCTACCTCGACCTGTGTGCCGCTCCCGGCGGCAAGACCACCGCAGCCTTGCAGGCACTGCCGCAGGGGTCGATCGTGGTGGCCAACGAGATCGTGGTGTCGCGCGCCCGCGTGCTCGCCGACAACGTGAGCCGTTGGGGCAACCCGTTCAGCGCCGTCACATGCTGTGCTCCGCGCGACCTGGGACGGCTCTCGCACACCTTTGACGTCATCGCTGCCGATGTGCCGTGCAGCGGAGAGGGAATGTTTCGCAAGGACGACGAGGCAGTAAGCCAGTGGTCGCCCGCACTAGTGGAGCAATGCGCCGAGCGGCAGCGCGGCATCGTTGCCGACGTGTGGAACGCCCTGCGTCCAGGAGGACTGTTCATATACAGCACTTGCACATTTAATGCCGAGGAAAACGAACACATGATTGAGCACATCATTGAGGAATATGGAGCCGAGCCCGTAGCCGTGGACGTGGACCCCGGCTGGCCCGTTCACGCCGCGGTGGATTCTACCCTGCCCTGCTACCGCTTCCTGCCCCACCTCACCCGTGGCGAGGGCCTGTTCATGGCTGTGCTGCGCAAACCCGCCGACGAGCACCTGCGTGCCGCCAAGCCCAAGAAAGGCAACGCGCCCAAGCGCACCGATGCGCCGCGCACCATCAAGCAGTGGCTCGAGAATGAGAAAGAATATCAGGTAACCATCGCCGAGGGCACTGTGACAGCCGTGCCGCGCGAGCACGCCCCGCTCATCGACATGCTTGCCGCCTCATGCAACCTGATGCAGGCAGGAGTGACAATGGGCACAGTCAAGGGCAAGAACTGCGTGCCTGCCCACTCGCTCGCACAGAGCAGCGCGCTGGCAGCAGGTGCATTCCCTGTTGTGGAACTGGACTATGCAGGAGCAATCAGCTACCTGCGTGGCGAGGCCATCACGGTAGATGCTCCGCGCCGATATGTAATCGTGACATTCAACGGCGCTCACCTGGGCTGGGTCAACAACCTAGGGAACCGCGCCAACAACATGTACCCCAAGCCCCAGCGCATCCTCAGCACCCACACCCCCGAAGCCGCACCAAAGGTGATTGACTAATCTGAATTAATTTCAAAAATACTCTTTAACGGCAAATTCAAATTGGTCGATGAATATCTTCTTGAAAGCATACAGATTGTTTTGCTCGTAGAAAATTAGCATGGCCTTTTTGTAATCTATCGAATCTACCGAGCGGAAACTGAGAGGACAATAACCGTTTGCTATCAGCAAAGCATTACTTGTAATGCGCGCAGTGCGCTTGTTGCCATCCGAAAAGGCCTGGATATAAGAGAGTAACAAGAGGGTTATCAATGCTTTTTCAAACACATCGTCCTTGGCATTTACGATACCACACATGTCGTGCATGGCTTCCCTAATTTGGAATTCATTATCAAGCGGACGATAACGCGTGCCAGTTATACCAACACGCCGATGACGTATTCCCTTATCCACCGAGAGGTCATCGGTAAGCAATGAGTGTATATCTTCAATGTGACTCACAGTCAATTCTTGCAAATAGTCAGGATTGTCAAGTATGAAACGAAGTGCATGCTTGTGATTAAGTAACATGACAGCTTCTTCGCGTGTTTTGCCATCAGCAGCTTGACTTTCACGCAGAAGATGTTCTGTTTCAAGCAGCGAGTAAGTATTACCTTCAATTTGCGAAGATTTCCAACTAAGGTCAATGCCTAGACGCTCCATCTCCTTGTTATACTCATTCCGAGTCATCTCTTTCACGTGTTGGCGAAACTCCTTTTGTAGCCCATTTAGGTGCGCACGTTCTTCATCAGTAAAAAGAGAAACACTTGGAATTTGTTCACGAATCAATTCAAAATTGAATGACGTCTGCATTTTTCGTTCGTCTACGTCTTGAGCAAAATAGGTATCAAGATTAAGTGGCATAAGGAGATGCGCTTGTGCCGACAAACGGTAACGAGTTGCTCGTGCCTTACCTTCAACAATGATGTCTCCGCTCTTTATCAGCTCAGCAACAAGTCGCTTGATAGTAGCATCGCTATATCCTGTCAATGTACCGCTGGCAATCTCACTACGAGTCGACAACGGATTAAAATGTAAGAACTGAAGTATTTCTCTTGAAGCGTCCATGTATTTTGTAATAATCGGTGCAAATTTAGCTGTTTTTTTGGATTATCGGCTCACGATGAGCCGATAATTAGCCATTTTTTATGTTTTTTGAGCCGATTCTTTATCTTGAACACTTTTGACAGGGATTAAGGCAGGGCTACTTCCCCAGGATGAGGTTGAGCAGCAGGTTGACGTCGGTGATGTCGATGACGTAGTCCTCATTTATGTCGGCATTGCCTTCAATCTCCTTGGCATCGGTTTTGCCTAGTACTATGTTGATGAGGATGTTTACATCAGTGATATCAACCAGGCCGTCGCCGTTCACATCACCATCATATATATGGCTGTTGGGGTCGGTGCCGTTCGCTCACCTGAAAAGAAATATCATAAAGTTGTGACGATTCAGCAATAGAATTTTGCAGAGTCCTCGCCCAGACCTTATGAAAAAAATCAGTGAGTTCAGTGAGATCTGCGCGGGGAGTTCTATACAATGGATTTGGAAATTCTGTTCAAATAGTTTTTCACCAATGACAGTAACAATACTTCAGGAGGCAACCCGCTATGGATTGCCTCCTGTTTTTATCCAGAGGAAATGTCTTGATTTCCTTTCGTTACACACTTTTTTTCAGTGGCAGCTTTACTTTGCCTCTTCGGCTTTCGCGTTCTGTGCGTCGGTTGCCTGTGCCTCATCGGCGGGAGCGTCCTTCTTGAGGCTATCGCCTTCCTGGGCGTTGTCCTTAACATCGATAGAGTCGCCGCCAGCTGCGTTCTCTACAACAGCCTGTTCTTCCTGGTTAGAACCGTTTTGGTCGTGTACGCATGATGCGAATGATACACCGAGAACGATTGCGAATAAATAAACTAACTTCTTCATAATACAAAAATTTTAAATAAAACATATTTTAATTAACTTGTAACCTCACATCCGTTTACCGGTTGCTTTGTGATTACGGCGCAAAGGTATAACGTCTTCCGGAAATGTGGTTTGATTTTCACTCACTCTTGTATGAACTGTCAATCCTGTTGTATGAAAACGGCGTTTTGGGCGTGAAAACCCTGAAAAAAAAACAATCGTCCCCTTCCTGCTCAGGAAGAGGACGATGTGTGTATCTATCTCCGGCTATCGGTCGATGCCTAGTTTTGCAGCATGATGTTGATGATGCCGCTCATGTCTTCCACATCTACCTTGCCGTCGCCATTCACGTCGGCACGGCCATCAAAGCGTGCGGCATCTACCAAGCCCAGAACAATGTTGATGACTGTATTCATGTCGTCCACGTCAACAATGCCGTCGCCGTTCACGTCACCCTTGACAGCGGGCTTGATTTCGTGTTGTTGGCCGTCGTAGAACAGCTTCAGGTCATCAAGGAAACATCCGTTGGTCTTGCTACCCGATGTCGTGTTGATCCTGAAACGAACAGGGCACGAATAAGAAATAGACCACATCAATGTTGTCGTTGAGCCCAAGGTTGCCGTTTGGTCGCCAGTGATTGCTGTCCATGTATTACCGCCATCGACCGATGCGCTCAATCGGAATTTTGAGTCGGCAGTAGTGGGATTGACCACTGTAGCCTCCACTCTGTAAATATCATCGCAATACACATCGCTGGTCATCGTTGCCACGCCGCTGCTCAATGTGCTCAATGCTTGTGTGCCGTTGCAGTTTCCTGCGCCAGGAGCGACAATCTTGTCCCTGCTGAGCGTCCATGTAGCGAAGTTGCCAGGAACATCATAAGAAGTGGTGCTTGTGGAAAGTGGCATTTTCTCAAAGTCCTCAACGAGACATTGCAATACTCCTGCCTGGGCGATGTCAAACTCTATGACTCCATTTCTCTCAACGATTTTGTTAATCATGAAATCATTATCCTTGCCAGCCCATGTCTTGAGGCTGGGCTTGGTGGTGTTGCTCACTGTGACAATGTTCTTTGTGCCAGGGAACGGGTCGCTGGCAAGGTCGCCAGAGGTGGTGTTTCCAGCGCGAAGAAGCTCATAGTAGTTATGGTTAGAATTGTTGTTCACCGTGTTGTTGGTCCAAGGTGTAGTGCTTGTTGAGTCAACACGCGCAATGATCATGCCGTGTCCGGGCAGGTAGAGGTCCCAGCGGGTCTTCTGGCGGTTGTCCATGATGAAGTATTCCCTGTTTACCGGAGACTTGAGGATATAGCCTTCATTGCTCATCACCGGGTTGAGGGTGTAGTGCCCGGGCTTGGTGATAACCGTGGGCTTAGCAAATCCCATTGAATAACGCTCAAAGATAGTATATCCGCAGGGAGTGCGTCCGCTGTTGAACGAACCGCCGCCAGCCATGATGTCCCATTCGTTGGGGTCGTGGCTCTGGCCGCCTGTCTCATAGTTGGCGTCATACAGGTCGGGGAAACCCATCACATGAGAGAACTCATGCACCATGGTGCCTATGCCCTCAACGGTGAGGCTGCTGGGCATGTCGCTCCAACCGTAGATCTCGGTCGAACATGCGTATGTGCCGAATCGCTTGCCATCGTAGGTGGGTGAAGACCAACCCAGCGACGACTGGTGAGGCCACAGCAGGCGTGAGTTATTGCCAGCAAAGCTTGACGACATACCGGCTGCCTGGAAGAACACCATGTCAACGACACCGTTGTTGTCCATGTCATACTTCGAGAAATCTACGCCCTGCGCTTCGGCAGCAGCCAGCGCTGCTTTGAAGATTGTTGTCGCATAGGTGGTTTGGTTAACGTATGTGCTTGAATAATTGATGTTCACCGGGCCTATCACGTCAAACTCGGGGTCAAACATGCCGTTGCTGTTCTCCGAGAAATAGTCACGCATACTGCCAGTGCACGGCACACGGCGGCCGCTACCGTCGGTATATCCGGTAAATCCCTTGGTGTTGACCATGTCGTTGTAGAACGCATTGGGGTTGGTCATCGAGAACTTCACGTCGGAGAAGTTGATGAGGATGATGAGTCCGCGGAACTTCGAGAAGTTGATAGGAGCCTTGGCTGCGGGGGCGTCACGCTTAACGCGTTTAGCCTCGCCCTGGGCATGCTCCACGCGGTCGGTCATGTAGGTGGTCACGCTCTGCAGGAATGCTTTCTCTGCAACGGTGCGCTCTGCCACCTGGCGAGCCTTGACGCCGCTGGCTTTGAGCTGGTTGTCCTCGCGCACTGCATATTCATATACACCTGCCGCATTCTTGACCACGGTGTAACCGTCAACGGTAGTGTTGAAGTTGTAGAACTCGTCGCCGATGAGACGTATGGTGAGCTTTGTTCCATCAGGCTGTGTGATAGTCGAGTGCTCGCGATGAGCCGGAATTGCCATTGCGCTCACGGCAATGAACAACATCACAATAAGGGTTAAGAATTTTCTCATATTATTTCTTTTTTTTTGGTTTTTCTATCAAACAATCTCCAAAAGTACTGATAAAATCTCGAATGTGCAAGAAAACACCCCGCAAATGCATTAAATTTATTACAGGTGGGTTCTATTAATTCTGAGAAAAGTTTATTATTTATTTCGGTCGCTTTTGAGCCTGTTTTGGTATCTCCGACGGTCTCGACCATCGGTTACGATGCAGTGTAACGACTCTGTCGTTGTCATATAATCTACTCAAAACATATCTCAAAATCGCCTCGACATAATTAATAGAACCCACCTACAAAGCCCCCCCACCTACTTCTCCCACAGGCACAGAGATATATTTCCCTCTCGGGGAACTCGGGGAGAATACAATAAAAA
>NZ_JAZLLZ010000116.1:0-30195 GCF_045598405.1 Sodaliphilus sp. | reverse complement strand
CAGGGTTATGTGCAGAACTGCGTTCTGCGTGTCGGCTTTCAGCCTCTCATTACAAAATCATGTGAGATCCCCGCGCGGATAAAAATCTATTGTAGTATAGTTACAACAGATTGCTCTGATTTAACTGAATAAGAAATTATTCTAATTGTTTTAATTTCTTTCAGTTATTATTAAATCTGTGTTATCAGTGAGATCCGCGCGGGGATATTACTCAAAATACCATTGCTGAATAGTTACATCGCGGTGTCGGCATGCATTGTTTTATCTATTGAAAACAGGGTTTGGTCTATATGTGTAGTGACTTTGCGTTTTTTTTATTATCTTTGCCTTGTCATGAAACGAACTGTATCTATACATATAGCAGTGTGGCTGTTCCTGCTGTTGTTCCCGCTGTTGTTCTATCATCCCGACGACACGCTCAACCACACCATAGGCCGCACGGTGCGCACCATGGGCAGCCCGCTCAGCTACATGGTGGTGTTCTACCTCAACTACCTGTGGCTCATCCCGCGGTTGTACCTCAAGGGCAACAAGAAGCAGTTTTTTATCATCAATGCGGTGGTCATCACATGCGCGATGGTGGGCGTGATGACGTGGTGGGACCTCACAGCACAGATTCTGCCCGACAACCGGCCGCCCATCTTTGGCCCTGATGGCAAACCGCTGCAGCATCGCCCTGGCATGCCGCCGCCACGACAGGCACAGAT
The DNA here is from genome assembly GCF_045598405.1 of Sodaliphilus sp. Lineage (NCBI taxonomy): Bacteria > Pseudomonadati > Bacteroidota > Bacteroidia > Bacteroidales > Muribaculaceae > Sodaliphilus > Sodaliphilus sp. The sequence continues at coordinate 29,488 of NZ_JAZLLZ010000116.1, read as the reverse complement.
ATTCTACAACTTCGTCTCGCTCATCCTCACCGTGGCACTAAGCCTTGCGCTCAGGCTCATAGACCGCACCCGCCAGCTCGAGGCCGAGCGCAAGGAGATAGAACGCATGCGCAGCGAAGCCGAACTCTCCAACCTGCGCTCGCAGCTCAACCCGCACTTCCTGCTCAACACGCTCAACAACATCTATGCGCTCATCGCCTTCGACAGCGACAAGGCGCAGCATGCGGTGGAGGAATTGAGCAAACTGCTGCGTTACATGCTCTATGAGAACGAGAGCAACTATGTGCCGCTCTACAAGGAGGTGGAGTTCATCAACAACTACATCGAGCTCATGAGGATGCGCCTCGCTCCTAGCGTGAAGGTCGATGTGAATATACAGGTGAGTGACGACAACACCACGCCAGTGGCTCCGCTGCTGTTCATTTCACTCATCGAGAATGCCTTCAAGCATGGCATCTCGTCGAGCGGAAACGGCTACATCAACATCAGCCTGCACGAGGACGACGGCAACATCACCTGCTTCATCGTCAACTCCAACAATCCCAAGAACACCAGTGACAAGAGCGGCTCGGGCATAGGGCTGGAGCAGGTGGAACGACGGCTCAACCTGCAGTACCCGGGGCGGTACAAGTGGACCCGCGGGCTGAACGACGGCAAAACGCAGTATTACTCTAAAATAGAAATATTCAATGACGATAAAGTGCATCATAGTTGACGACGAGCCTCTGGCAGTGGAGCTGCTGGCAAGCTATGTGACCAAAATCCCGTTCATGCAACTTGTGGGCAAGTATTACAACGCTACCGATGCCCTCAAAGGGGTGCAGGACACTGCGCCCGACATCGTGTTCCTGGACATACAGATGCCCGAGATTAACGGGCTGGAGCTGTCGCGCATGATTCCCGAGAGTGCCCGCGTGGTGTTTACCACGGCATTTGAGCAATATGCGCTCGATGGCTATCGTGTCAATGCGCTCGACTACCTGCTCAAGCCCATCAGCTATGCCAATTTCCTTGAAGCATGCAACAAGGCGTTGCAGTGGTTCACGATGCTTCATGGCAGCGACTCAAAGCCCGCGCCTGAACCCACCAGCATCTTCGTCAAGAGCGAGTACAAGCTGCTGCAAATCAGTCTTGACTCAATCACACACGTGGAAGGGCTGAAAGACTATGTGAAGATTCACACCGAGGAGTCGCAGCACCCGGTGCTGTCGCTCATGAACATGAAGGCGATGGAACATATGCTGCCCTCGTCGCGATTTGTGCGTGTGCACAGGTCATATATCGTGAACAAGTCCAAGATACGCGAGATAGAGCGCAACCGCCTCATCCTCACCTCCACCGAGGTCCCCATAGGCGACAGCTACAAGCAAGCGTTCCTCGACTTCATTGCAGGGTAAGATTTTGGCGTTGCACTTGAAGATTTAAAGAGAACTACCAGCCCCGGGACTTTTCGTGCCGGGGCTGGTAGTGCAGTTATTTCTTTTCTAACTGGTGCTCTCGTGCGATAGCGATAGCGCGCTGTAGTCGATCAGAAAGAACTTCTTTAGGAGGAATTGTCAGTTAGCGTGCGCGTGTCCCAATGCTCAATGTAACACATCTCTATATAGAACTGACGCTCAAGGGGGGCAGAAATGTACATTATTGTTTTGAGATGTGTCCACGTTAATTGTCTCCTCGCTGCGGAGGCAATGTCTTCTTGAGAGAAAGTCTCTGCAGCGCGGAGACAATGCAAGATTTTTTTGTGGCTCCACCCGGAACCATAATGATGTGTTAATTTCTCAGCGAGTTGCTTAACTACTTGTTTGCCATACTCTGCGCGCTTGTTGTGAAGAATATCTTCTTTGATACACTTGCTTCTTAGTACTCCAGGATGAGTGTTGCACGGGCGGGGAGGGTGAGGTCTTGGGTGAGGTCGATGGTTGTGCCTGTGGGGACGTCGCGGGCGGTGGTGGCGGTGCCTATCACTTCCTCATAGCGCTTCACGGGCATTGTGGCGGGCTGGTCGGCACCGTTGACGATGGTGAGCACTGTCTTGCCCTCGTGGCGGCGGGCAATCACGTAGATGCCGTTCACGGGGATGAACTGGGTCATGCGGCCCTCGGTGATTACCTTGTTGCCCTGGCGCCAGTGAAGCACAGTCTTGAGCCAGTTGTACATGTCGTTCTGGGCATAGGTGCGTCCCTCGGGGGTGAAGGCGCTGCGCTCGTCGCCGGGGAATCCGCCGGGGAAGTCCTTGCGCACATAGCCGTCGGTCACTTCCTTGGTGCCGTTCATGAGCACCTCGGTGCCATAGTAAAGCTGGGGAATGCGCTTGATGGTGAGCAACAGGGCGAGTGCCTGCTTGAGTGTCATCATGTCGTGGCCGTTGCCCAGGAAGCGGTTGGTGTCGTGGTTTTCGATAAATGCCATCACGTTGCTGGGGTCGGGGTAGAGGTAGTCCTGGCACAAGCTGTTATACACGCGGTTGAATCCGTGCCACCAGCCGTCGGTTTCCTCGTGCTTGGCGCTATCTACTTTCTCGTAGAATGAGAAGTCCATCACAGTCTTGAGGTTGCTGTTCTCGCTAGCCAGCTTGCTGTCCTTCTGCCATGTGGCGGTATAATAAGGGTTCTCCACCCAAGTCTCGCCCACCACGTTGAAGTTGGGGTACTCGTCGTTGAGGGTCTTCATCCAGCGTGCCATGGCGTCGGCGTAGGCATAGGGGTAGGTGTCCATGCGTATGCCGTCGATGCCAGCGCTTTCAATCCACCAGATGCTGTTCTGGATGAGGTAGTTCATCACGTGCACGTTGTGGTGGTTGAGGTCGGGCATAGATGGCACGAACCATCCCTCCACAGTCTCGCGCAGATCGACCTCGCTGGCATAGGGGTCGACCACGGGGGTGAGCTTGTAGCTCGTCTGCAGGTAGTTGTCCTTGTAGTCGGGCTGGTTGAGCCAGTCGTGTGAAGGCATGTCTTTGAGCCAGGGGTGATAGCTGCCGCAGTGGTTGAAGATCATGTCCATCACCACCTTGAGTCCGCGCTCGTGCGACTTGTCGATGAGTCGGCGGTAGTCGGCGTTAGTGCCGAAGCGGGGGTCAACGCGATAGTAGTCGGTTGTGGCATATCCGTGGTAGCAGCTGTGGCCGTGTCCATCGGGCGAATCGTTCTCGAGCACTGGAGTGAACCACAATGCAGTCACGCCCAGGTCGGTGAAGTAGTCGAGGTGCTGCTCGATGCCGGCGAGGTCTCCGCCATGGCGCAGGCTGGGCTTGCTGCGGTCGGTGGTGTAGGGTTGCATGCCTGCAACGGCGTTGTTGCTCTGGTCGCCATCGGCAAAGCGGTCGGGCATGAGCATGTAGAGCACGTCCTCATTGGTAAATCCCTGGCGCTTGTCGCCTGCCATGTCGCGCTGCTTGAGCTCGTAGGGCACGGTTTTCTTTTTCTTGCCCAGGGTGAAGTCGATGTTGATGATGCCGGGCTGCGCACCGCTGGTGTTGAGGTACACGAGCAGGTAGTTGGGCGAGTCGAGGCGCACTAGGCTATCAACCGTCACGCCGGGATAGCTGATGCTCACGTCGGCATTCTTGATGCCAGCACCATATACCATGAGTTGCACAGAGGGGTTCTTCATGCCGGCATACCAGCAAGTGGGGTCGATGCGATCCACGTTAACTCGTGCGGGGGCAGCCTGTGCCGTGATGCCCGCAACAGCCGCAAGGGCAAGGAGTAGATGTTTCATAGCTTATAAAAAAATGTCTTCTAGAATTTCCAGAAAAACTAGAATGTTCTAGAAGACGATGGTTTCTTTAATGTTTTAGTTGTGGAAAATGAGGGCGCTCTGTGCTGGCACAGCCACGTTGCCTCCGGTGGTGGTGTCGATGCCGTCCTCGTTGATGCTGATGTTGCGGCACACCACTGTGTAGTTGCCCTCGGGCACGTTGACCGTGCGCACACGCTTGCTGCCGTTGAGCACTACGTAGATATCGCCCCATGTCTCGCCGGGAGCGCCTGCCTTGATGCGGAATGCCACCAGGGCATCCTGCGAGGGCAGGAACTCAACGTGCTTGCGCACGAGCTGGGCATCGCCCATGTGGAATGCGGGATGGTTCTTGCGCAAGGCGATGAGGCGGCTGTAGTAATTGAACACCTGCGGATAGGTCTCGAGGTTGGTCCAGTTGAGATGGTTGATCGAGTCGGGGCTCTCATAGCTGTTGTGCACGCCCTTCTTGTCGCGCAGCATTTCCTCGCCGCTGAGCATGAAAGGCACGCCCTGCGAGGTGAACACTGCGGTCTGTGCCAGCAGGTCGAGGCGTATGAGCTCGTCGGTGGTGATGCCGGGGATGCTAGCCTTGAGACGGTCCACGAGGCACATGTCGTCGTGGCACGACACATAGCTGATCATCTGCGTGGGTTGCAGGGTCCAGGGTTCCTTGCTGTAGTTCACCTTGCTGTAATCGACCTGCGGGTGCTCGATAGCGCCCACAATGCCCATCTTGATGCTCTCCTCGTTGCCGGGAAGGCCTGCGAGGAAGGCTGGCTTGGTGTCGTCGCTGAAGGGGCCGCGCAACGCGTCGCGTATGTCGTCGCTGAATGCTGCGATGCCGGGCATCTGGTTGATGTGGGCCTTCATGCCCAGCTTCTCGTGGGGATAAGCGCATGAGCCTGCGCTCCAGCCCTCGCCGTAGATGTAGATGTGCGGCGGAAGGGCGGCGCGTATGGCATTCATCGTCTCAATGTCGTGGACGCCCATCAGGTCGAAGCGGAAACCGTCGATGTGATACTCCTCCACCCAGTATTTCACGCTCTCTACCATGTAGTCACGCATCACCTGGCGGTCGCTTGCGGTCTCGTTGCCGCAGCCGCTGCCGTCGCTGTAGGTGCCGTCCTGGTTCTTGCGGAAGAACTCATCGGGCATGATGCGCTGGAAGTTGCTGCCGTCGATGTTGAAGGTGTGGTTATACACCACGTCGAGGATCACCTTGATGCCGGCCTTGTGCAGCGCCTGCACCATGGTCTTGAACTCGCTGATGCGCGACGCGGGGTTGAAGGGGTCGGTTGAATAACCGCCCTCGGGCACGTTGTAGTTCAGGGGGTCATAGCCCCAGTTGTACTTGTTGTCCTCCAGACGGCTCTCATCGACCGACGCATAGTCGAACGATGGCAGCATGTGCACAGCGTTCACGCCCAGAGCCTTGAGGTGCGCGATGGCACGAGGCTCGGCGAGGGCGAGGAACTTGCCCTTGTTGTTCAAGCTGCTAGAAGCATCGATCGAGAAGTCGCGGTGGTGCATCTCGTAGAGCACGAGGTCCTTGGCAGCGATGTCGGGGGTGACATCGCTTTCCCATCCTGCGGGGTCGGTCGATTTCATGTCGATCACGGCTCCGCGGCGTCCGTTCACGCCCACGGCTTTAGCGCCAAGCCCTGCGCACTCGCCGCGGTACTGTCCGCCATATTTCACGTCGAGGGTGTAGAACTTGCCCTTGAGGTCGCCCTTGATCAGTGCGTCCCATGTGGGGTAACCGTTCTTGTCGTTGCCTCTCTTCTTGAGCTGCACGGTCTTCACGGGTTTGCCTCCGGCACCGTTGTCATAGATGCGCAGCTTCACTGCCTGGGCGTCGCCCAGCGTGATGGTTTCAAACTGAGTGGATGCCTGCGTGTAATTGACCTGCGCATTGCTGTGCGCTGTGGTGAGCAAGGCGGCTATTGCGGCTATTGCCATGTGGATGGGTTTCATGATGGATTTTATCGTGCGTTGTTGATTATTAACTTGTTGACCTTGGCGTTGAAGTCGGCCTCTTTCTTGAGCTGCTCGATGGTCATGTGCATGCGGTAACGCCAGTAGTGACGGGGATTGGCGGGGATGTTGATGCGCTCGGCATCGGCATCGGCGCGACGCACGTTCTCGTCGGTTGCCATCCAGTCCTGGAGAGAGAGCAGGCACAGCATTGAGGGTGAGCTCAAGTGGTTGTTGACCACCTGTGTAGCGATGTCGGCAGGCAGGGGGTGTGGAGCACCGTCGCCGCGCCACAGCACGCTGTTGTAGTATTGCTGGGTGAGATCCCAGTCCTCGTCCCACCACTGGCGCAGTGTGGGCATGTCGTGGGTTGAGATGGTGGCAACGCTGCGGTAGGGGTTGCTGCTCAGGTTGCCGAACTTGAGGTGCGGATCCTTGGGCATTGACTCAATCTCAAGGCTCAAGATGCGCAGTTCGTCCATCACCCATGCCACGCAGTCGGGCACCATACCCAGGTCCTCGGCACACACGAGCATGCGTGTGCACTCAACCAGAGTGGGCAGTTTCTTCATCGCCTCGCCATACCAGTAGTCGTTGTTGCGGCGGTAGAAGTAGTCGTTATACAAGCGGTTGAACGCCTGCTTGTCGTTGTCGTAGAGTGCCTCGTAGATGAAGTCAAACTGCACCGAGATGCGCGGATGGAACAGGCCGGGGTTCTTGTGGTCGCGCACGAAGAGCACGTTGCTGATGAGCGAGTACAGGCCGTCGCGCAGGTTGAGCTCGTCCTGGTCGGTAACGCCGGCAAACGCTGCCTCCACCTTGCGCTGGGTGTCAAACTCGGGGCGCATGCGGTAGATGTCGTCGTGCTCACGCTCTACATATTTCTCGCGCACTTCCTGTGCACGTGCACCGAACACGCGGTCGAGCACCCAGTCGCTGATGAACGGGGTGGTCATGTGGTGCTCCTGGAAGTTGAGGCCGTAGCCACGTATCTCGTCGGCGCTCATGCCCAGCGCGGGAGCGAAGTGTCCCAGCAGGCCATGGACTGCGTCGATGGGTATCTCCCAGATGCGGAAGAAGCCCAGCACGTGGTCGATGCGGTAAGCGTCAAAGTATTGCGCCATCTTGCTGAAGCGCTTGATCCACCATGAGCAGCCGTCGGCAAGCATTGCGTCCCAGTTGTAGGTGGGGAATCCCCAGTTCTGGCCGTTGGTCGAGAATGCATCTGGTGGTGCACCCGCCTGGCCGTTGAGGTTGAAGTATTTGGGTTCTACCCAAGCCTCCACGCCGTCGCGGCTGATGCCGATGGGGATGTCGCCCTTGAGTATCACGTTCTTGCTGCGGGCATAGTCGTGCGCGCCGCGCATCTGCTTGTCGAGGATGAACTGGATGTAGTACCATATTGCCACCTCCTTGTAGAGGTTGGTGCGCTGGTTGGTCATCGCAGCACGGTTGTCGTCGCTGAAGGTGCGGTTCTCGGGCCACTGGCTGAATGTCGCAGTGCCGTAGAGGTCGCGGTAGTGGCTGAATGCAGCATAGGGCACGAGCCACTCGGCGTTGGTGTCAAAGAATGCCTTGAACTCCTTGCTTTTGAGCACTGCTGCGCCTTCCTGGGCATAGAGTTCCTTGAGATAACCGCGTTTAGCGTCGTTAACGCGCTCATAGTCGATTTGCTCCAGCGCGTTGAGTTCCTGTCGCAGCGCCTCGTAGTGTGCGGCACGCTTCTTGTCGGCGAGTGCCGGGAGTTGGCGCAGGTCCACATACTGGGGGTGCAGCGCGTAGATGCTGATGCTGTTGTAGGGATAGCTGTCGCGCCAAGTGCCGGTGATGGTGGAATCGTTGATGGGAAGCACTTGCAGCGCACGCTGGCCGGTCGAAGCCACCCAGTCAACCATGGCCTTGAGGTCGCCAAAGTCGCCCACGCCGTAGCTGCCCTCGCTGCGGAGCGAGAAGATGGGAATCACGGTTCCGGCAATGCGCATGGGATTGAGCGGGAAATATGCCTTGTTGAGCTCATACACCACCACGTCGCCCGAGCGCATCGACGGCAGGGCCACGGTGCGGTTGTCGCCATTCTCCCACACGGGAGCCTGGCCCTCGGCCATGATGATGAACTTGAATTCCACAAGCGCGCCCTTGAACTTGGCTGCGTCGAGAGCAACCATCCACTCGTTGGGAGCATGCTCCACCATGGGGACAGCCTTGCTGGCATCCCAGTCGCCCAGCAGCGCGGTGTTGCCCACCACGGCCAGGTGCTCGCCTGCGCGCAGCTGCGGTGCACGCACCTTGAGCTGCATGGTCTGGCTGAACTTCACCTCGGCAGGAGTGCCGCACTCGCGTGCTGCCACGCACTGGGTGAATGCGCTCGAGTACAGATAGCTGTCGTCGGGCACATCGTTCCAGTGGTCATAGCAGGTGCACTTTGCGCCCTTGATTGATGTGAGGTTGATGGTGTGAGGCATCACGAGCCACTCGTGACGCACGGTGATGCCACCGCGCTTCACGCTATAGTAATAACACAGCTGGAAACAATTATCGTCAACATTAATGTCGCATTTCCATTCTTTGCCACTTGTTGTCTTCATGACAACGTGCTGGGATACATGGTTTTCAGCATCAAGCAGATTGATTGCTACCTCCTCGCCATAGACGGTCTGGTAGTCAATGATGAATTTCAATTTCATATCTTATGTTGTATTAGTTTTTTCTGTGTGTAAAGTTACAAACAAAACGCTTGGAAAACTGATAAAAAACACAGGTTATGAGCCGACAAATAATGCAAACGATTGCATTGCTTTTACAAAGTAAAAGGTTCACATTTATTATAATAATCAATGAAAATTGATTTACATTTGCACTAGAATAAAAACTTTAAAACTGAAAAAACGATTATGAGAACCAAACCGGATTTGAGTTTCAGCAAACTCTTCAACATTAGTTTCGGCTTCTTCGGCGTGCAGATTGCATTCTCATTGCAGAGTGCTAACATTTCGCGCATCTTTTCCACGCTGGGCGCCGACCCCCACAACTTGAGTTATTTCTGGATCCTGCCCCCGCTCATGGGTATGATCGTTCAGCCGCTCATAGGCAAGTTTAGCGACAAGACATGGACCCGTTTTGGCCGTCGCATTCCCTACTTGTTCCTGGGTGCTGCTATGGCAGTGCTCGTGATGTGCATGCTCCCCAATGCAGGCTCATTTGGCTTGGGCCTGTCAGCCGCAATGATATTTGGCTGCGTCTCGCTCATGTTCCTCGACACCAGCATCAACATGGCAATGCAGCCCTTCAAGATGATGGTGGGCGACATGGTCAACGAGAAACAAAAAGCCAAGGCTTATTCAATCCAGTCGTTCCTGTGCAACGCAGGTTCGCTCGTGGGATTTGTGCTGCCTTTCCTTCTTGCTAAAATAGGACTTGAAAAAGTTGCCCCCGAGGGTGTTATCCCCGACACTGTGAAGTGGGCGTTCTACATCGGCGCAGCCTTCCTTATTTTGTGCGTCATCTACACTACGATGACCGTCAAGGAGTATGACCCGAAACAGATGGCAGAGTTCCAGCAAGCTGCTGTTGCAGCCGACAATGACGGTGCAACAGCCGAGTTTGGCAAGGAGCAAAAGTCTCATGCGCTCAACGTGTTTGTTCGCGTGGGTATCGTGCAATTCTTCTGCTGGGCAGCGTTCCAGTGCATGTGGGCCTACACCAACGGCACTGTGGCACTATCGGTTTGGAACACCGACGTTGCCAGCTCTGAGGCTTATCAGAGCGCTGGCGACTGGGTAGGTATCCTTTTCGCCGTACAGGCCGTGGGCAGCGTGCTCTGGGCAACCGTTCTGCCCCGCTTCAAGAACATCAAGGTGGCTTATGCGTTGAGCCTCTTGCTAGGTGGCATAGGCTTCCTGTGCGTACCCTTCGTTACCGACAAGTGGCTGCTCTTCGTGCCCTTCTTCCTCATCGGCTTTGCATGGGCTGCAATGCTTGCGATGCCCTTCACCCTCGTCACCAACGCGCTTGAGGGCAGCAAGTCTATGGGAACATATCTTGGCCTGTTCAACTGCACAATCTGCATTCCGCAGATCGTTATTGGCCTCGTGGGCGGTTCATTGCTTTCGCTCTTCAAAAGCGTGCAGGGCAACATGCTTCTCTTTGCCGGTGCGATGATCATCATCGGCGCACTGTGTGTTCCATTTATCTCAACTAAAAGACACTAAATCGTTGCTTTACAATAATCGGCTACGGGCATCCCGCGACATGCAGGATGCCCGTGGTTTTTTTCTGTAAGGGGATTAAATTTGGTGTAATTTTTTTCCATTTATTTTGTACGTCATGATTTTTTTTGTAGTTTTGCACTAAGAAATTACATTACACGATGATACAAGTAGCCAATCCCATCTATGACATCGTCTTCAAGTACCTCATGGAAGACGAACGTATAGCTCGCACCATTCTCTCGGCACTGCTCAAGAAGGAAGTAGTGTCGGTGGAGCAACGTCGCAATGAGTACACTAACAGCTCACGCAATGACCTATCTATCTTTAGGATTGACTTTGGCGCGTATGTCAAAGAAGATGACGGTCACACGCACTTGATTCTCATTGAGTTGCAAAAGACTTGGCTTGAAACAGAGACTCTGCGTTTTCGTCAGTATCTCGCTACCCATTATGCTAACCCCGAGAATATAATCAGTGGAGATAAGCAAGGACATGCTATCCCCATGATTACCGTGTACCTGCTAGGGCACAAGGTTGGAGACATTGAAGAACCTATTCTCTACGTTAAGCGCAAAGCTGTTGACTATGATGACAAAGAAGTGACAGTGGGGCTCCCTAACCCATTTATTGATAGTTTAACACACGAAAGCATTATCGTGCAGATTCCACGTCTTCACGGTCGCGTAAATAATCGTTTAGAACAAGTCCTCAACGTGTTTGATCAAACGCGCAAAGATCGCAACCACCAGACGATTACTATTGACGAAGAGGCGTATGCTGGCAATGATGATATGCTCTATATTTTGCGACGTCTCAAAGAAGCCGCAAGCGACCGCCAACTGCGTCATGACATGAATGTTGAGGATGAGTATTTCAGCGCTATAGAAAATCGCGACACCGAAATTTTGATGAGAGACAAACAGCTTGCCGAACAGAAGGCACAAATTGCTGAGCAACAAGCGCAAATTGAAACGGCAATAAATCTGTTGCTGCACAATGGTGTTGCCCCGAGCATGATTGCTCAGTCGCTGAATGTTGACATAACACTAGTTGAGACTATCGCAGCCATGGGCAAATAGACGATCGTCTTGCTTGCAGATAACCAAAAAACACGGAGGTGCGTCACCAATAAGACAACGCACCTCTGTGTTTTTTGGTTGTAATGTGGATGCCATCAGGTAATCACAATCGCCGACATGCAGGATGCCCGTGGTTTTTTTCTTTGTGCTCCTTGCTGTGGGGGCGGGGGCGTGCTCGTGGCAGGGCTTCAAGGTGGCACATTTTTTGCTTTATATATGGGAAAAAGTCAGTGCGTTGTCTTTTTTTAACTATGTGTATAGAGGGTAATGCAACTTTTAGTGTAATTTTGTAGTCTAATTGACAAAACTTGTTTTGAAATGAAGAAATATTTTGTTCTGCCCCTAGTGGCTATCGTTATGGTGCTGGTTATGGCGGGCATGGCTAGTTGCTCGGGTAACCAGGTGGAGAAGGCGGTGAAGCAGGCGTTTATCGACCGTGACACCACCCAGGCACGCTTTGACTCGATATGCTCGATTATCCTTGCCAACCCCAAGCAGTATAGCGAGTATCTCACCCCCGAGGGCGAGATAAACTATGCGGCGCTCAACGAACTCACCGAGCAGGTGGGGTCGCGTCTGCGTCCGCCCATGCACTGGAACGTCCTCGCCTACGGTGCCAAGAGCCTCTCGCTCACCATCTACTTTGAGCGCAGCGGCAGCATGGTGCCCTATGACACCCCGGGCGGCCGCGGGCAGCTCAAAAAGACGGTCAACGACCTGATAAACTACTTCCCCAGCAGCGACAAGGTGAACATCAACATCGTGAACGACGGCATCTACCCCTACGGCGGCACGGTGGACGGCTTCTTGAAGGACCGCAACATCTATGCCTCGACCGAGGGCGTGGGCAACGCCGCGTTTACCGACTTCCAGAAAATCTTCACCAGCGTGCTCGAGGCACAGACTCCGGGCAACGTGAGCGTGGTGGTGACCGACCTCATTTACTCACCTGCCGACACCAAGGACGTGAGCATCGACAAGATTTTCAATGAGGAGAACAGCCTTGCCACCAGCGTGTTCAAGCGCTACAAGGGCAAGAGCATCGTGGTGCACCAGCTCACAGGCGACTACAACGGCAAGTATTACCCCTATAACAACAATGCGTTTGCCTACAACGGCACTCGCCCGTTCTATGTGCTCATCATTGCCGACACGCATGTGATGAACATGATGCAAGCGAGCAAGGACTATGCGCAGTTCCTCAATGTGCAGGGCTCGCGCAACAGCTACCGCTTCAACCAGGGCGAGAGCAAGGTTGACTGGTGCGTTCTCTCGGGCTGGGGCGACTCGGCAGGCCGTTTCCGCGTGAGCCGCCGCAATGCCGGCGAACTCACCAGCGTGGAAGCCGACAAGACCACCGGGGTGCTGCGCCTAGCCATCGCTGCCAATTTGAGCACCCTCAACCAGAGCAATGACGTGCTGTGCAACGCTGCCAACTACACCGTGGAGTCGATGAGTGGCTTCAAGGTGGAGGTGAAGCCTGTGGAACAAAGCATGATCACGCCCAACAACAAGGCGTCGCTCGAGGGCAAGACTCACATCATCACCCTCACAGGCGACTTCAAGGGACCGCACGACACAGTGAAGCTGTCGCTGCGCAACGAGTTCCCGCAGTGGATAGATGCTAGCACGAGCAGCGACGACACCAATCCGTCGCAACCAGGATTCAGCACCACCACCCTGGGCCTGAGCCACTTCCTCAAGGGCATAGGCCAGGCAATGGGCACCGGAGGCAACTACTTCACCATCGAGATCAGCCTCAAAAAGTAAATCTCTCGCAGATATTTTTTAGACATAAGGACAAAAGAACATAAAAAATAAATTAATTTAATTTCTTTCAGTCAAGAAGTTATAGATAGTCCCCACCATCCTCTCGGGGAACTCGGGGAACTCGGGGAAAAATTATTTTAATTATTTTAATTTCTTTCAGTCAATCAGATAATCCGTAGTTCTAAATAAAACTCTAGAATTTGACAAATAAAACTTGATATGTGATGAAACATTTGGTATTTTTGGGAATTGGCATTGTCCTCACTGTGGTGTTTTTCATCTTGGCTTGTATTGACAACCCCGAGGTGAACATCTTCGACTTGATGTACTACAATCAGGAGTTTGGCGACGCTGTATTCAACAACAGCCTTTATCCGCTTGTTGCAGCCATCGTGGCGATCATGGCATGGGGCGGCGCTGCTGTCTATTACTTCGTGATAAACTCGGTGAACTTCGACCGCTGGTTCCACTGGGCTAGCGTGCTGGCAGTGGTCACACTGCTCACCCCCATCGTGAACTACTTTGTGATTGAGGGCGTGCTCAGCAGCCAGGGCCTCGACCTTGTGGGCGCCACCATCCAGTTTGTGCTGCGCCTGATGCTTCTCGTGGCAGTGCTCTTTGTGGCAGCGTCATTCTCAATGCGCTGGTGGAGCAGCAACTGCCGCCACACTCCATTCCCGCAGTAATCCTTCCTTCCTCTCGGGGAACCCGGGGAACTCGGGGATAAGAATTTATTTTAATTATTTTAATTTCTTTCAGTTTAGAAATAATACTCATCATCCTCTCGGGGAACCCGGGGAAATAATTTATTTTAATTATTTTAATTTCTTTCAGTTTAGAGATAATACTCATCATCCTCTCGGGGAACTCGGGGATAAAAATTTATTTTAATTTCTTTCAGTCAAGAAGAATTAACTATGCGATTATTTATATTTGCAATAGGAGGCACCGGTTCGCGAGTGCTCAAATCAATGCTTATGCTCAGTGCAGCGGGTGTGCGCCCGGTGGACGAGAACGGTGTGCCAGTGCCTAATCTAGAGCTGGTGCCCATCATCATCGACCCGCACAAAGCCAATGAGGACCTCAAACGCACCGAGGCTTTGCTCAACAGCTACCGCATGATACGCAACCGCCTCTATGGCAACCGCACCGATGTGGACGGATTCTTTGCCAACCGCATCGTCACATTGCGCGAAATCATGCGCGACTCTAGCATACAGATCAACGACACGTTCATCTTCAACCTGAGCGCCGTGGAGCAGAACAAGTTCCGCGACTTCATAGGCTATGACACGATGAACGAGGCCAACCAGGCGCTGGCATCGCTGCTGTTCAGCGACGAGCAATTAGAAAATAAGATGAACATAGGCTTCGTGGGCTCGCCCAACATAGGCAGCGTGGCGCTGAACGAAATCAAGGACTCTAACGAGTTCAAGGCCTTTGCCAACGTGTTCAACCAGGGCGACCGCATTTTCTTCATCAGCAGCATCTTTGGCGGCACTGGCGCGGCAGGATTCCCTATCATGGTGAAGAACATACGCCAGGCGGCTAACCTCGACATCAGCAACCGCGAGGTGCTGCGCAAGGCCCCGATAGGCGGACTCACCGTGCTCCCTTACTTCAACCTTGAACTGGGCGAAGACCACCGCATCGACAAGGCCGACTTCATCGTCAAGACACAGAGTGCCCTTTACTACTACAAGGAGACACTCACCGGCGCCAACGACAGCAACCTCAACACGATATTCTACCTGGGCGACCAGGTGGTGAGCGTGCCCTATACCTACGACCCCGGCGAGCACGGACAGCGCAACCGCGCGCACATGGTCGAGCTCATCGGAGCCATGGCGCCATTCAAGTTTGCCGGACTGCCGCTGTCGCAGCTCTGCGACGAGAACGGATACCCCATGCCATCGTCGGCCTATGAGTATGCGCTCGACCGCGACGTGCTCAACGTTGACTTCAAGGCAATGGGCAGCGAGACACGCGCGCTCATCTACAAGCACCTGGTCAAGTTCCACCTGCTGTTCATATACCTCAACACCGGTTTTGCCGACATGATAGGGCAGGGGTTTACCAACGACAGCCCCGCCATCAAGCGTGACTTCATGGCGTCGCAGTTCTATCGCACCCTCACCGACGACATCATGAAGGCTTATAAGGACTGGATCAACGAGATGTATAACAACATGCGCAGCGTGGAAATCTTCAACATGGGCGAATGGAACATGGGCAAGTCGATCCATGACGTGAACACGTCGAAGGGGTTCCTGGGACGCAAGTCGGTGGACAACAACGTGTTCAAGAGCGAGATGAACGCTTTGAGCCAGAAGAGCAATTATAGCCCCGACGAGGTGGAACTGAAACTGCTCGACCTCTTCAACCGCGCAGCCAGCAAAATCATCGACGAGCGATTTGAGAATATCAATTAAGAGTTTAAAGGTTTAAGAGTTTTAAGATTTTGGACTTTAAGACTTTAAGATGTTAAGAGGGTAATTGATATCCTGGCTAAAAAAACAAGAAAAACGATAACTATGAGCAAGATACTATCATATAGCAGCAAGACATCTAAAAATGTTAACGGTGACTGGATTCCTGTGGAGCCTTACAGCGACGACGATATCGCGCAGATCAAGGACCCCGACGGCGGCTTGTCGAGCAACCCTCGCACTGCCATCCCCAGCCCGTTTGCCCAGATTGACCTTGTGAAGAATGCGTTCAACAACCTTGCCAACCCGCAGTTGCACGGTGCGGCGATGAACGAACGCCTGGTGAGCAACGCCCTCGACGTGGCACAGCTGCTCTTCGACTACGAGAACCACAAGGACTACCTGCGCATCATCACCTGGAACCGCAAGGACGAGTTGGCACGACTCACTGCCCACTCGCAGCACCGCCTCTATGGCGAGACGCTGGAACTTTTTCTCAAAGCCGACAAGGTATATAACTTTGACGACCTCGACGAGTGGTACTTCCTGCTGTGGGACAACAAGGTGATAGGCGGCACATCGCCCGCAAGTGTGGTGATGGCTGCCCCCGGCGCTATGACCAACAACCTCATCAAGGTGGAGCAGGGCGTGTCGCTCTTTTCAAGTGTGCGTCACCTATGGGAGCGCGACGAGGACTTCGTTTACTACATGTTCCTGCTGTTCAACGCCTATCCCTCGCTGCGCGAGAAGGCAGGCCAGGTGTATCGTTACATGATGCACAACGCCGCCATCCTGCGTGAGCGACGCCCGGCTGTATATGACCGCATCGTGCAGGTAATCCCCAACCTGAGCGCATTGAGCCACGACAACGCCGCCATGGTGATGGATCGCCTCAACCTCGACTTCGACCGCTTCGGCGGCAACGTGCAAGTCAACGTGCTGGGGGCCTACCTCTACCACAAGCGAGTGCGCGACATCCGCACCCAGGCAGCACAGAGCGACTTTGTGATTGAACCCACTGTTCCCCAGCCCGAGGGCACCGTCATGCCTCTGGTGCTGCGCACTGGTTTCAACGGCAGCGTGGAGCACTACCGCTACATCGACAAGGACTGGGACAGCAACACGCTGGTGATCACCGGCGGAGTGCCTGTGTCGCAGCGCAAACTGCCAGCAACGAGCATCGAGTACCCCTATCTCACCACAGTGGATATGCTCAGCGACACGCTGGTGAAACTCAACGGCGTGATTGACAACGACCATTTCCTCGACGGCAACTTGCAGCCGCGCGACATGAGCGCCCGCAATGGATACCTGCTGCCCGTCAAGGCTGAATATTTCAAGTATTTCACTACTCGCGACCTGACATCGCGCATCAACGGCCGCAATGCGCTCGACATCGTGGAAAACGGCGACGGCAGCGTCACTGTGACCCTGCGCATACCCGTGAAGAAGCGCTGCATCGAGCTCACCCGCGTATATTTCCCCAGCAGCGACCATGCTTGGCAGTTTGACGAGATGCGCGGCACCGGACGCATGGTCAATGCCACTCTCTCGACATCAATATTCCCCTTTGTGCGCACATCGACCCGCGACGACTACACCGTGCAGCTGTTCTCCATGCTCACCGATGCCACCGCGTCGATGCAGTTCAAGCAAGATGCCACAGCCGCCGGCTCGGTCAGCGTGAGCGAGAAGCCCCGCACCGTCACCGGACCGTTCTCCACCGTTTATTACGACGTGAACGGCTCGTGGGACTATGCCGAGGTGACCATCCATAGCGACCTGGGCACCCACGTGGGCATTATCGTGCCGCAGTGGAAGACCTATGTTCCCTCGATGACCGAACTGGTGTTTGCCGTGGACTTTGGCACCACCAACAGCCACGTGGAGTGGGCCGTCAAGGGACAGGCGTCGCAGCCGCTCACCATGGGATACAGCAGCTCGCAGGCTCTCATCGCCTCTCTCATGAAGCAAGGAAGCCTCGACATCGCCGAGCAAGTGCAGCGCATCGAGTTCTTGCCTCGCGACATCGACAACGTGTATGGTTTCCCGTTGCGCACATCGCTGGCACGCAATGCCGACAGCGACGGCGGATGCCAGTTGTTCCACGATGTGAACATACCGTTCCTCTACGAGCGCAAGTTCTTCGACGGATATAATGTTGCCACCAATCTCAAGTGGAGCGACGACAACCGCCAGGCCAAGGAGTTCCTGCGTGAGATTGTGCTTCTCATCAAGGCCAAGGCTCTGCTCGAGAACAGCGACTTGCGCCGCGTGGAGATAGTATATTTCTACCCCGTGAGCATGAGCGGCAGCGACCGTCGTCAGCTGCGCGAGACATGGGAAGACCTTTTCCGCACCTACATCAGCGACAACCTCGACCATCTGCACAACTGCACCGAGAGCCTTGCGCCGGCAGCCTATTACAAAGGCCCCGACGTGGACGGTGCAAGTTATGTGTCGATCGACATAGGCGGCGGCACTAGCGACGTGGTCATCTACCAGCCCACGCCCGATGGCATGGGCAGCCAGCCTGTGGTCATCTCATCGTTCCGCTTTGCCGGCAATGCCATCTTTGGCGACGCATTCGTGCAGCAAGATGCCGCGCGCAACCCGTTGCTGGAGCACTACACCCGCTATTTCAAGCAGCTCATCGCCAGCGACCGCAGCTGCAACATCAGTTACCTCACCAGCATCCTCGACAAGATCACTGCCCAGCAGCGCAGCGAGGACATTAACGCGTTCCTGTTCTCTATCGAGAACGTGGAGGAACTGCGCGGGCTGCGTGAGATAGACCGCAACCTTTACAGCTACAACGCCCTGCTGCGAAGCGACGGACAGCGCAAGGTCATCTTCATGTATTTCTACTCTGCGATAATCTACTACATCGCCACCATGATGAAGGACCGCAACCTGCGCATGCCCAAGCAGCTGTACTTCAGCGGCACAGGATCCAAGATACTCAACATCGTGGGCAGCACATCAATGGTGACCGAACTCACGCAGCTCATCATTGAGAAAGTCTATGGCCAGCGCTTCGGCGAGCGTTTCAGCATCAAGATTGAGACCGAGTGCCCCAAGCAGATCACCTGCCGCGGCGGCGTGAAGATGATGTGCGACCGCGACTCGGTGTCTTACAGCGCGCGTGAGGTCAATGCGCTCAAATTCAACTACTCGATGCTCCCCATTGAGGAACTCACTCTGGCCAAGGTCAAGGATATGGACACACGCGAGTGTCTCGTGCAGCGCGTGAGGGAGTTCAATCAGTTCTTCATCGAGGTGTGCGACCCCGACCTGCGCGACGAGTTCGGCATCGACAAGAGCGTGTTCAAGACCTTCTGCGAGGTGGTGAACGACGACCTGGGCAACTATCTTGCTGCCGGCATCAACGCCTTCCTGGCCACACGCTATGAAGATGGCGACGTGATCGAGGACGTGCCGTTCTTCTATCCCATCGTGGGAGTTATCAGGCATAATCTGCTCAAGAATTTAAGGTATAACGCTTAATCATCATTCAGCAACAATGAAGAAGAGAACATTCGCGATAATCGCAGCGATGCTGCTGGCAGTGAGCGCCATGGCACAGGCATTCGGCGACTCCACGTCGCTCAACACACAGCAGTGGAACCATGCGCTGGCCATCGTGGCACAGCTCAACGCACTCAACGACGGCTACGGACAGGCTACCGCCGACTTCGAGAGCCGCAATCCCGGGGGGTACTCGCTCGATGACCTCAACAACGTGTACAAGGGCAAGCGCAACTGGGACGACAACTATGCCCAGTACAAGAAACGCGAGAACGAGAAAGGCACTGTGGCCGACGTGAAGAAACTGGCCGGAGGGCTGGCAGCCAACGTCGAGGCCGAACTCAAACGCTACATGGAGTCCACCGCCGAGCCTCAACCGCAAGCACAGCCTGAACCCGCCCCGGTGGACACGCTTGCCACCGTCGATATGCCCGACCTTGCCCAGGAAGAGCAGCAACCGTCAGTCGACTCACAGGCATGGCACCTGATTATTGACCTGGTGCTGGCTATTATCGCACTTGCCGCACTCTACATTGCTTGGAAAGCTCAATCCACGGCTCGACGACTGCGCGACAACTACATCGAGGACATCGAGGCGGTGAACAACAACATGAAGCAACTTGCCGAGGAGATGTCGCAACACATCAACACCCTTTCAAGCAAAGTTGCAGAACAGCGCAGGAACACGATGCACGACTTCACAACCGAGCGCCGCGACACCAAGCCAGCGCGCGAGCACAAAGAACCAAAACCAGAACCCAAGCCAGTGCGCCGCGGACCGGCTAAAACGCTCTACCTGTCTAAACCCGACGACAACGAGTGCTTCATGCGTGCTACCGAGAGCTTCGAGCTGGGCAACTCAATCTACGTGCTCACCACCCACGACGGCGTGCGCGGTGAGTTCTGCGTGATAGAGAACAGCGACGTGCACCGCTTTGCGCTCATGATGCCCTCCGAGAACCTCACCCGTGCTTGCTCTGGCAACGCCATACAGATGTCGGCAGGCAAGACCCGCATCGTCACCGACCGCGAGGGAGAGGCTCACTTTGAAAACGGAAAGTGGCACGTCATTGTCAAAGCCATCATCCACTACGAGTAAGTAAAACCATCAATTATGATTTGGACATGCCCCAACTGCGGCAAGACCGTGGAATATTCGACCGAGCACCTCACACTCACAGGAGGCATGGTGGTGTGCCCGCAGTGCAACCACACCGACCAAGCACTGCGCATACCCCCCGTGCCGACTCCTGAGAAAGCCCCGGTCACCGATATCCCGCCCATTCCCGCCGCCCGTCCACGTCCACCCCACACCGATATGAACACAACTCCACCGCCGCATCGTGCCAAGGGGGCTACCCCCCGCACCCAGCCCGCAAGCAGGCCCACTCCGCCCCGACGCACAAGCAAACCTGCCACAACTTCTCCTGCACAACCCAGGGCCAAAAAGAAACAGAAAGGCAAAACCAAGTTTGCCGAGCCCCACAGCGCACTGGGATGCCTGTGGCGTAGTGTCGTGGCTGTAATCATTTTCTTGGTTATCTACATCTTGCTAGGATTCTTCGCCTCGCTTTGACAGAGGTACTCTTGAAAAGACACAAAGCGTTCCGCCCGAGTAACCTCGGGTAGAGCGCTTTGACTTAATAAGGCTATTTTCGTCCCTTTGACACACGGCCTGCAACAAACGCTGCACCCGTCAGCACGAAAAATGACAACACATAGTAATATATAGGCACCGGCTTCTCGCCCGAGGGTATCTCGCGCGTGGAACTGCGGGATTCGGCATGGGTTGTCCTCGCCGATGCCGTGGAGTCGGTGTGTTGCGATGTGTAGCCACGGGTGGCATCGGTGCGCGAGCGATACACCACGCGTGTCACAGTGCGCACATGCCCGGCTGTGTCGAGAGCCACCTGATGTGCCACGGCATCCTGCCACAGCGCCACATTCACGGTGTCGTGCACCACGGCAGTGCAGGTCTGTTCCACAGTCACGGTATCATGCAGCGCCATGCGTTCCTCTGCCACCCTGGTGCTGCGGCACGACGCAATCAGCACAAGCGGTATCATCAATATCAATCGTCTCATAAGCAAGGAAAATAATTTGTTGTTGTCCGGTAAAAAAAGAAAATATTTTTATTGTGATTTTATGCTTCGCTTAGAAAATAGCTTGCTCTGCAAGCAAAATGGAATTTGAGGACAGAGTGTTAGGAGAAGTTAGTACAACTCTCGCAACTTTAACCAGACAGCAATAAAAATAATTAATTAATAAACTTTTCTCAGAATTAATAGACCCCGCCGTGACTATATTCAGCAAAGGTGTTTTAGGTATTATCCCCGCGGGGGTGTTCCATTGGTGTATAGTTACTTCATGAATTCAGTGATTGCGTTCACATGGAGGTCGATGATCGCCTGCATGCCGGGCTCTGAAAGGAGATAGTTGATGTCGTCGCGGTTGTCCTGAAACAGGTTCTCGGTGAGCACAGCCGGGCACACGGTGTCGCGGCACACGGCTAGCGACTTCACGTAGTAACCCGTGGACGGATAGCAACGGTTGCCGCCGAGGCCCTGTTTCAAGGCATGCTTGTGAAGCAACGTGGCAAGGCGTTGGCTCTCGCGCGACGCATTGGGGGCTACAAAGGCGGCAAATCCCCTTGCATCGTGCCAACGGCCGTCGTTGCCTGCCGCATTGTTGTGCAGGCTCACATAGATGCAGTCGCCATGCTGCCTTGCCAGACGGTTGACCAGCGACACCCGCGCCGTGAGCGATGGCTCCAGGTCGGCCTCAATGTCGATGATGCACTTCACGCCGCGGGCCAGCAGTGCATCGCGCACCATGCGGCACATCGCGCGGCTGTATTGATACTCTCTCAATCGCCCGTCGGGCGAGTGCTTGCCTGCCACGTTAGCTCCGTGGGCGGTTCCCAAGATTACAGTTCTCATAGATGTGTTTTTCAATTTCGTTAAGTTTGTGTCTTGAATAAATGGCGATTCCCGAGATGCTGCCGCTGTAGATGAGCACTTGTCCCAGCACCCACAGCACGCTGTCGTGAACCACGCCCAGCGGGGGGACGATAAAGCCCGCCGTGGTGATGCCCACGCCGAATATGAGCATGCCCACGCCGCTCCATGTAGCGATTTTTTCTTTTGTACTTTTCATAGTTGCAATGCTTTTTTCCGCAAAATTACACCTTCATCCCGCCACTCGCCCCCATCAACCGAGCAATTCGCAGGCAAGAATGTGCAACTTTGTTGGCGTTTGCGCTTGTGTTTACGTCAAAAAACCGTAACTTTGCGTAACAATAAAGAATGGACTGAAATGCGCACTGTTTTTAAATTCCTTAAAATCATGCTGCATGTCATGCGCAAGGGCTGGCGTGCATTCAAGATATGGTACAAGGGTCTCTACAAGGGGCGTCCGTGGTACATGCGGTGCCTTGTGGCCATGGCCACGCTTGTGGTGTGCTTCATCCTGTATCTCATCGCTGTCGATATCAATTTCCTGTGGCTGTTTGGCAAGTCTCCGTCAACCAGCAGCATCATGAACCCTCCCTCGCTCGAGGCTAGTTTCATATACAGCGCCGACGGTGTCGAGATAGGCAAGTTCTACGACGAGAACCGCACTCCCGTTAAGTTCAACGAAATCAACCCCGAGTTTTTCACCGTGCTCATCGACACCGAGGACGAGCGTTTCTACAGCCATCATGGCATCGACTTCGGCGGAATGTTGGCTGCTACCAAGGACCTGCTTGTGCACGGGCGTGCTCGTGGTGCATCGACCATCACGCAGCAGCTGGTGAAGAACATGTTCCGCATGCGCACCAACAAGGAGTACACCACCGGACTGCTAGGGTATATCCCCGGCGTGAAAATGGTGATTACCAAGACCAAGGAGTGGATCATCGCAACCAAGCTCGAGATGTTCTACAACAAGGAAGAGATTCTCGAGATGTATGCTAACACGGTGGACTTCGGCAGCAACTCCTTCGGCATCAAGACAGCAGCCAGGACCTACTTCGACACCACCCCCGACAGCCTTAAAGTGCAGGAGAGTGCAGTGCTTGTGGGGCTGCTCAAGGCCACAAGCACCTATAACCCCATCCTCAACCCGCAGAACAGCCTCAAGCGTCGCAACGTGGTGCTGGGCGAGATGCTGGGGCACGGCCACATCACGCAGCAACAGTGCGACTCGCTCAAGGCTCTGCCCATCGAGCTGCATTTCAACGCGGGCAATGCCTATGATGGCCAAGCGCTTTACTTCAAGCAGGAGGTGGCGCGGCAACTGCAGGATTGGTGCCAGAAGACGGGGCATGACCTCAACACCGACGGACTAAAAATCTACACCACCCTCGACACTCGCATGCAGCGCCATGCCGAGCATGCCGTGAGCGAGAAGATGCGCATCGTGCAACGCAACTTCAAGGAGCACTGGGGCGATAATGACTGCTGGATCGACGACGAGGGCAAGGTGATAGCCAACTTTGTCGAGGAAAAAGCCCAGCACACCGACGCCTACCGCAATCTCCTGGCGCGATACCCTAACGACCTCGACTCGGTGAACTACTACATGAACAAGCCTCACCGCGTGCATCTCTTTGACTATGAGAACGACAGCTTGTACATGGAAATGAGTTCTATCGACTCGGTGCGTTACATGCTGCACTTCATGCACACCGGATTCATCGCCATGGAACCCCACACTGGCCACGTGAAGGCATGGGTGGGCGATGTGGACTACGACACGTGGAAATATGACAATGTGCACGCCATGCACCAGCCCGGTTCCACGTTTAAGTTGTTTGTTTACTCGGCGGCAATGGAACACGGCATGGCTCCGTGCATACACCGCCGCGACGAGATGTTTGACACTGTGGTTCTCAATAAGAAAACTAACGAGATGGAGCACTGGCGTCCCACCAACGCCAACGGGCAGTTCAGCGGTGCCGACGTGACGCTGCGCACTGCATTTGCCCAGAGCCTCAACAGCATAGCCGTGCGCGTGGCGCTCGACGTGGGCATCCCCATCGTGGCACAGACCGCGCGCGACATGGGTGTGAAAAGCGAACTTGAAGAGACTCCTGCCATGGCTCTGGGTGCCAGCGATGTCAACTTGCTTGAACTGGTTAACTCGTTCTGCACTGTGGCCAACGACGGCAAGCACCATGACCCCGTGCTCGTCACCCGCATCATCGACAGGGACGGCAACGAGGTGTTCCGTGCGCCTGCCGACACCGAGCAGGCGATAACCTACCGCACGGCATTCTTCATGCAGCAGATGCTCATGGCAGGCATGACCGACGCCGGCGGAACATCGGGTGCCTTCAACCAGTACAAGACACCAGCGATGGCTGACACCGACTTTGGCGGAAAAACGGGCACCAGCAACCGTCACGCCGACGCTTGGTTTGTGTGCGTCACCCCCAAGCTGGTGTGCGGCGCATGGGTGGGAGGACAGTACAGGCAAATCCACTTCCGCACTGGCGCGATGGGGCAGGGGAGCCGCTCGGCACTCCCCATTTGCGGCGCTTTCATGCAGAGCGTGTTCGGCGACCGCAGGTTCAGGAATTATCACAAACGATTCGGGAGACCCAAGGAATATATCAACCCGGCACTCTACGAAGGGTGCTCGACCGACATCGATGCCGACAGCTTGCTGAACGACAGCACGCTCATCGACTCGCTCAATGTGGGATTCAACCCCGAAGTACCCACATCTCCCGACTCGATATAAAAACATAACCAACGCAATTTTCTAGTCTTATGCACATCAAATCAATATTCGCCGGTTTGCTCGTCTTGGGAAGCGCACTCACGGCTACGGCACAAAAGCAGTTCACGCTCGAAGACCTCAACTTCGGTGGCAACAACTACAAGAACATGACTCCTGCCAACCGCAGCGTCACCTGGTGGGGCGACACGCCCGTGCGCCTCGAAACCGACTCTTGCTGGACCATCGACACGAAGACGGCACGTGAGAAACTCCTCTTCACCCGCGACCAGCTTGCCAAGTGGGCGGGCGAGGAAAAGGTGTGGACCCTCAAACGCTTGTCATTCCCATATCCCGACCAGCCGCTGGTTCTCACCGAGACCGACTCGACACGCGTCCTTGTCAACATCAAGACCCGCAAGAGCGTGTGGCGACAGAGCACCCGTGACGAGGGGAGCGTGGCTGTGGATTGGAACAAAGACAGCCGCGCGGTGGCTTTCGTGCGCGACCACAACCTGTGGGTGACCGACGCCCAGGGCAAATGCCGCCAGGTCACCAACGACGGTTCGGAAAGCCTCGTTTACGGACAGAGCGTGCACCGCAACGAGTTTGGCATTGACGGCGGCATCTTCTGGAACAATGCCGGCACACGCGTGGCTTTCTACCGCATGGACCAGAGCATGGTCACTGACTATCCCCTCATCAACGTGCCCGAACCCACCGACACCACGCAGGTGATTGCTACTCCCGCCCCCGAGACCTATCCTATGGCCGGGCAGACGTCGCACAAGGTCACCGTGGGCGTCTATGACCTGGCGGCCGACACCGTGATGTACCTCGCCATGGGCGACCCCACCGACCGTTATTTTACCAATATCTCCTGGAGCCCCGACGATAAGCTGATATATGTGTTTGAACTCAACCGAGCTCAAAACGACTGCTGCCTGTATAGCTACGACGCTTGCACAGGCAGGTGGCAATCACAACTCTACCGCGAGATCCACCACAAGTATGTAGAGCCGCAGAGCCCCATCATGTTCCTCCCCTGGGACAACGAGAAATTCGTGATGATGAGCGAGAAAGACGGCTACAACCACCTCTACCTGCACGATATCGACGGCAACCAGTTGCGCCAACTCACCAGTGGCAAGTGGGTGGTGATGAGCATGGTGGGATTTGATTCCAGCACACACTCCGTCATCTACACCGCCAACGAGGAAAGCCCCTTGCAGCAGAATATCTACCGCGTGAACACCGACACCGGCGAGCATTCACGCATCGACGAGGGCGGCCACGGCTGGCATGGCGCAGTGATGAGCCCCAGCGGCAAGTGGCTCATGGACTACTACCAGGAGCCCGACGTGCCACGCAACATTGCCATCGTCAACACCCTCACAGGCAAGGCTACACGCTACTTCACCGCACCCGACCCCTGGCAGGGATACACCGTGCCGCGCTACGAAGTGGGTACCATCAAGGCGGCCGACGATGAGACCGACCTCTATTACCGCATGGTCAAGCCTGCCGACTTCGACCCGGCAAAGAAATACCCCACTGTGGTCTATGTGTATGGCGGTCCGCATGCCCACAACGTCGATGCCCGCTGGCACCACGCCAGCCGCAGCTGGGAGACCTACATGGCGCAGCGAGGATATGTGCTCTTCATTCTCGATAACCGTGGCAGCGCCAATCGCGGCCGTGACTTCGAGAACGCCACATTCCACCAGTTGGGACAAGTCGAGATGCAAGACCAGATGCGAGGTGTGGATTTCCTCAAGACGCAAGCCTATGTCGATACCACACGGCTGGGTGTGCATGGGTGGAGCTATGGTGGATTCATGACCATCAGCCTGATGACCAATTACCCCGACGTGTTCAAGGTGGGCGTTGCCGGCGGTCCCGTCATCGACTGGAAGTGGTATGAGGTTATGTACGGCGAGCGCTACATGGGCACGCCACAGAACAATGCCGAGGGATATGCCCTCACCAGCCTCATTCCCCGGGCCAAAGACCTCAAAGGACGCCTGCAAATCATCATCGGCCTCAATGACCCCACCGTGGTGCCACAGCATGCCTACTCGTTCCTTAAAGCCTGCATCGCGGCCGGCACACAGCCCGACTTCTTTGTCTATCCCGGCCAGGGCCACAACATGGCTGGCCACCAGAGCGTGCACCTGCACGAGCGCATCACACGCTACTTTGACGATTTCTTGAAATAAAGATCAAACCGAAATATCGAATTGTCGAAATATCGAAATAAAACATTAATTATGAAAACAATAACACTATTAATAGCAATGATACTGACAACAGCAACAGCCGGGGCGCAGACTTTGCCCCAGGCACCCGAGTTCTTGAAGAAAGGTGATAAAGTGGTGATCATGTCGCCAGCCAGCACTCCCGTCAAGGCCAAGGTTGACGGCGCCGCCCAAACCTTGCGCGACTGGGGGTTCAAGGTAGAGGTGAGCAAGATGACGCTCAACCGCCACCACATGTATGCCGGACACCCCGACGCACGCACCGAGGAGTTCCTCAAGTATCTGCGCGACCCCGAGGTCAAGGCCATCATCTCGTCGCGCGGCGGCTATGGCTCATCACAGCTGCTGGCGCGCATCACCCCCGACACTCTCGCCAAGTACCCCAAGTGGATAGTGGGTTACAGCGACATATCGGCACTGCACAGCGCGCAGCTGTGTGCCGGCAACATGAGCCTGCACGCCTGCATGGCAGCAGCCCTGTGCAACGGCACTGACGACCAGATCAACCTTTACCTCAAGAATGCACTCATGGGCCACCTGCCCACATATAGCGTGCCCGGACACAAGTACAACCAGTCGGGCACCGCAAGCGGCATTCTCATGGGGGGCAACCTCGCTGTGCTCAGCAAGATTGCCGGCAGCAAGGACTTTGACTGCCTCGACCGCGACAATCTGGAAGGTAAGGACATCATCCTCTTCCTCGAGGACGTGGGCGAGTCATTCGAACGCGTCAATGCCATGCTCGACCAGCTCTACATCAAGGGTGTGATGAAGCACGTCAAGGGCGTCATCATAGGCCGTTTCACCGACTATAAGCCTCGCTGGGACTACAAGGACATGAACGACATGATACATGACACATTCACCGACATGGGCCTCGACGTGCCAGTGTGCTACGACTTCCCCGTGAGCCACGACGAGTCATGGAATTATCCCATGATCGAGGGCCATCCCGTTACCCTTGCAGTTGATAAAGACGGTGTAACACTCTCGTTTGTCTGTGATTAAGTGTTGAAAAACTTGCAATGTATTGCCTGAAATCATTACCTTTGCAATCAAGAATTTGGGCAATCCTCGCTATCTAGAACTATAACTGTCAAGAAAATAACAACAAAACGACACGAAATAAAAAAAGCTATTTTATCACTCGTCCTGGCCGCTGGCACATGTGCAGCGATATGGGCAACGGTCCATGCACCCAATATCGGCGGCATCTACTACAACCTCGACGACGAGACTCACCAGGGCACCGTCATGGGGTGCAACGTGAACGGCAGCATCACCCTGCCGGCCACAGTGAATTATCAGAACGAGACCTACCAGATCACAGATATCGCTCCTTATGCGTTCCTCGACAAGAGGGGCGTGACACAGGTCACCATTCAGCAAGGAAGCCTCACCACGATAGGCAATCAGGCATTCTGCAATTCGGGCATCGTTGCAATAACATTGCCCGAGTCGCTCACCACCATAGGGTCGAGCGTGTTTCACGGGGCCGATAAGCTCAATAGCATCGTCATCCCCGATGGTGTCACAGCGATAGGCGACCGTGCCTTCACTGGTTGCAACAGCCTCAAGTCGCTCGACATACCCGAGAGAGTCACCGCAATCAATGCATTCGCCATCACTAACTGTGCAGGACTCACATCGGTCAATCTGCCCTCAACGTTGCAGAGGCTGGAACAAGCAAGTATCTCGGGCAATCCCGGGATAACCGCAATAACCCTGCCACAGTCGCTGCGATTCATCGGCGAGAACACGTTAGCATTCCTGGGCATCTCGTCGATAACCATTCCCGAGGGTGTCACTACCATAGGCAACAGTGCAGTGGCAGTGTGCGAAGACCTTGAAAGCATCACCCTGCCAGCATCGCTCTCCGCCATTGACAACTATGGCATCTATGGTTGCCCGAAACTGAAAAACATACGCCTTCCGCAAGGGCTCAAAACACTAGGCGAAGAAGCGCTCAGCA
Organism: Sodaliphilus sp.; assembly: GCF_045598405.1. Taxonomy (NCBI): domain Bacteria; kingdom Pseudomonadati; phylum Bacteroidota; class Bacteroidia; order Bacteroidales; family Muribaculaceae; genus Sodaliphilus; species Sodaliphilus sp. The sequence continues at coordinate 826 of NZ_JAZLLZ010000116.1, read as the reverse complement.
AGTGCGGCATGCCTTACATACTGCTGCCCGAGGGACTCACCACCATCGGCGACGGAGCCATGAGCCACGACAACGTGCTCAAAGCGGTGAACATACCCAGCATCGTGACAAAAATGGAGGGCGCCTTCTCAGGACTCACCGGAGCACGCCGCGTATATAGCCGCATCAAGCAAGCCTACCGCCCCGGAGGACAGACATTCGTCACCTGTATCCCCGGCTTTACCTATGGCGGCAAGACCAAGTTCTATGTCCCCAAAGGCTCGCTTTCATCTTACCAAGACGTCTCGCCCTGGTCAATGATGAACATGCTCGTCGAGGAGGTTCCCGGCGACGTTGACGACAACAACACCATCGATGTGAGCGACATGAGCGAGATAATCAACCACGTCCTGGTCAAGGGCAACCCCGAAACCGCCATCGCCGCCGACGTGGATCGCAGCTGCGACATCGACGTGACCGATATCAACATCATCATCAACAAGATTCTGAACAAATAACAGCAATACTTGATCAGATTACGATAAAAATTTTCAGGAAAAAACTCTGTGTCATCTGGTAACTATTCAGCATTGGAACTCCCCGCGCGGATCTCACTGATAACACTGATTTAATAATAACTGAAAGAAATTAAAATAATTAGAATAATTTCTTATTCAGTTAAATCAGAGCAATCTGTTGTAACTAGACTACAATAGATTTTTTGCAGATTCCCCGCGCGGATCTCACTCACACATGATTTTGTAATGAGAGGCTGAAAGCCGACACGCAGAACGCAGTTCTGCACATAACCCTGTCCTAACTGAGCGCAAGCGAAGGCAGGGCAGGG
>NZ_JAZLLZ010000115.1:0-12510 GCF_045598405.1 Sodaliphilus sp. | reverse complement strand
CGTTGTACTTGTCGGCAGTGTCTTTGCCCAGGATGACGTTGATGAGGATGTTAGCATCGTTGATGTCAACTGCGCCGTCGCCGTTCACGTCGCCGGGAACAGCGGGATCGGGAGTGTCGCCACCCACGTTCTTGCCAATCTTATAGACAGCCATACCGTTGAAAGCCTTGAAGGTTAACAGAGTCACAACCTCGTTGCCCTGCTCGTCGAGAGATTTCTCATAGCTCAAGCAATGAATGCGGAGACCAGAGTCAGAGACCTTGCCCATCGAGTCGGCGGGGCATTGCCAGCGCATGTCGAGACCACCGAGCGACAGTTCCTCGTCGGTAAACTCACAGATATAAGCTTGGCAGCCATTGCCGTCCTTGTCATACTGTCCCTTGGGATAAGCCAAGAAATGACGACCGTCAACGGTGAATTCAAGCACACCATTAGCATTCTTGTCGTGCTGCTTAACGCTATCGTCGGCATACTCGAAGGTGTCGATGAGCGAACCGTCCTTGGTGTAGAGCACGGGGTCGCGGCCGAAGCAGTCGATGTAGAACAGCTCGGCATCGTACATAGTCTCTTCGTCCTCGCCCAGAACGATTTTCACTACGGGAGCGAGAGAGAATCCAGTGCAAGTCTCGGGATAGAACTCGGTGAAGTCAATGTAGGTGTCGCCTTCGAAGCCGCCTTCCCAGCCGTCAACGTCGAGTTCGCCCTGCTCCTGTGTCCAGCAGTAAACAGTAGCGTAACCGGGGTCGGCACCCGAACCTGCAACGGTCATGATGGTACACTTGGCCTCCTGCAATGTGATGTCGCCCACGAGGTCAAGGTAGTCGGTGCGCTGTGAAGCGTCGCCCTTGTCGAGGTTACCCATGTGAGTGAGTTCGCCAGACTCTGTGTCAACCAAATAGATGGGTATAAAAGTGAGCGTGGGGCTGGTCATGGGGGCTACCCAAATGTGACCGAAGTTGTCCTTGCCAATGCTGGCCACACCCAGGAAGGCGCTGTAAGGCTTGCCGTTAAGAGTCAAGGGGAGATCCTCGAGCATTGAGCCGTCCTTAACAGCAAAACGGTGAATGACAGATTGAGCCACCGTGTCGGTGCCTACAATAACAGATTTCTCCTCGCTGCGAGCTACATAAATCACGTCACCATTCAGCACCGCGGTGCGAGCACGCTGGTTACAGATGGGATTGTCCACATAGGCTTTGCCCACATGAACACGGTCAAAAATCCACTGGTTGGCAATCTTGATGCCATCATACTCGGCATAGGTTTGACCATCGGTCACAGCCCATGATTGTGCCACTGCCATGATAGCAACAGCGGCTGTAAGTAAGAATTTCTTCATAGTTAGTTTTTGTTTAAATGGTTAATATCCTATTATTTGCCTAGAATAATGTTAATCACCATGTTGGCATCGGCCACGTCGATGCTGCCGTTGCCGTCCACGTCGAGGTTGCCCACGGCAGGCTTGCCCAGGATGGCGTTGATGAGGATGTTGGCGTCATTGATGTCAACCACCCCGTCGCCGTTCACGTCGCCAGGCATTGCCTCGGTGTAAACAAACGAGTGCACCGGGGAGTAGTCGGTGTACTGCGCCGTTGCGCCAGTAGCCACGGTGTTGTAGGCATAACGTGCACGCACGTAGTAGGTCTTGCCAGGGGTGAGTTTGCCCACACCGTTGATGTCGCCCAGTCGTGGTGAGTCAAACACACCGGGATCGAGCTTGCCTTTGTAAGACGAGCGAGCGGGGAACGAAGTGCTGCTTGCAATGTCCACTTGCAGGCTTGTGGCGCCTTCCTCTGGCTTGAAGCTGATTATCGATGAGGGGAAACGCATCTCACCGTCGGCATTCATGTTGAGGTACTGCGGCACAGCGGGGATAACCTCCACAGTGCGGAACGACGACACATCGCTAGTGGCAGTGACACCGCCCATCGTGACAGTGACGCGCACATAGTAGGTGGTGGCACCTCCCAGCATGTAGCGCGGTATGGTGATGCGGGGTTCCTTGCTATCGACAGCCATGTGGGTTGTCGCCATCGATGAGAGTGTGGAGATGTCGAAGTGATAGAGAGCGTCGCCATTGACGTCAGAGCATGAGATGGTGGGCGTTAATTCCACATCCACTGCCCCCGTCGCGGGAACGGTGACTTTGAGGCGCTCCACGGTGAACGACTGCACAGGGCTAGAACTGTCGGTCATGTTGAGACCGCGGGCAATCACACGCCAGTAGTATTTGCCCGGAGCGATGCCAGAGAGCGTGCTGAGCTGCACGCGGGTGGAATCGAGCTGCACATTGGCAACAATCTGATTCATAGTTTCGTCGCTAGCCAGCTGCAAAGTGTAGGTGCACGCAGGGTTGTCGCATTGCCAACTCATCATGGCGAGTTCGGGAATTGTAGCGTCCTGAGCGGGGAACACGAGCTGCGGAGCCGGAGCGGGCGTCACCTGAGCGCCAGCCACGACGGGAGCATACTCATTCTCCCAGCGGTCGAGGATAGTGACAGCATAGCGGTGCCCCTCGCGTTTCTTGGGAGGTATAACCTGCACGTTGCCGTAACTCATGTCGATCATGTACTCGGGCTGACACTGGAAGTGCGAGTCGGGCACGCTATCGGGGATAGCATAAGCCACGTAGCGCACGTTGTCCACAGCGTCCCAGCGAAGCGAGTCGCCATCGACACGCAGGTTGGTCACCGTGCCGTAGTGGACGGGAGGCTGCACCCAAGTGACCGCGGGATTGAGCGAGCGGTATTTATACACATTCTGCAACAAGTAGTGGCGCAGGGCTTGTCCCTTGCCGTCAATCTTGCCGCTGAGCATGCGCCATGTCATATACTTGAAATAAACGGTGCCATAGACGCCGTTAGTCATCGAGTTGCGCAAGATGAGCACCTGGTTGAGATACTCGTCCAGCCCCCAACCGTCTTTCACGCCCTCAACAGCATAGCTGCTGATGTAAACGTGGCGGTTGAATTTCTTGCCTATCTTGCCCCACCATCCAGTCACTTCGTCGTAGTTTCCTGCGGTGTTCCAATAGACCTGCGGAGCGAGGAAATCGACCGTGCCACGGCTTATCCACGCCATAGGGTCGCTATAAATCTGATTATACTGCCAGTCGGTGCCTGGGCTGGGGTCCACACCATATTTCTGCGCCACCGAGGCCGCCGAGCAAGCGACTCCAGCGGGCCCTATGCCAAATCGCACCCAGGGTTTTGTTGCCTTGACCATGTTATTGACATCGGCAACCATCTGGTTCACGTTCTCGCGGCGCCAGTCGGCTTGCGACAGTGTTCCCCCACCCTGCTTGTAGGCATTGTAGAGGTCGGCATCAAGAGCCATGGGCGCACCGTCCTGGTTATAGAAGTAGTCGTCAAAGACCAGTCCATCAACATCATACTTGGTGATGATGTCCTTGCACACATCAACGATGCGCTGGCGCACCTCGGGCAAGCCAGGATTGAGCACGGTCTCGTAGTCGTCTTGCATGAGCCACTCAGGATGAGTGTGCACATAATCCATTTCGCTCTGCCCCCACTGGTGCCCCTTGGGCGAATAACGATAGGGGTTAACCCATGCATACACCTCGATGCCACGCTTGTGAGCTTCATTAACAAGAAGTTCGAAGGGGTCAAAATAGGGAGCCTTGCCACGAGTGCCCGAGACATAGCTAGACCAGGGCTCGTAGGCCGAGTTATACATAGCGTCGCACATGGCACGCACATGGTAGTAAATGGCGTTCATGTGGTTCACGTGCAGCGTGTCGAGCATTTTCTCGCAAGCTGCCCGCATGGTGTTGGCATTTTTCTCGGTGATAGCGCCCGAGGGCCAGTCACTCACGTAGCTCGATGCCCACACAGCGCGTTGCTCGCGCTTGACGGGCGTGAACACCTGTGCCACGACAGCCATTGCAATTACTACAGAAAAAATTAAAGTAAATATTCTCCTCATAGGCTATGGAGTTTCTAGAAAATCTAGAATTAAAAAAATAATTTAAGTTTCGGATGTTAAATACCATTTCGGTATCACCATTTTGTTCCGATTAGCGTCCTGCTGGACGCAATGCTTCTTGCATTTCTCCCCCCCCCACCGCCACTGCAAATGTTGGCAAAGGTTCGCTATCCGTGGCACCGGCTTCGCCGACTTACCGCTGCTCACTTTGCCGAGCTCGCTTCGCTCGGTTCGGCGGTGGGGGTTATTCAGATATTGTCCTTCCGGACAATAAATCAGCAACAATTACATTAACATGCGAAACTTGAAATATTAAAAAAGCAGGGGCGCGCCGTAAGGTAGCAACGCCCCTGCTCTATTTTGATTAGTAATTAGAACAAGTTAGTCTTGCGGGGGTTGATACAAACGCCCAAAATCTTGTCCTTATTGCCGTTGTAGTTATATACCTTGCCGGTTGCAGGATCGAAGTAAGAAAGACCTGTTGTGTAAGTCTTCTCGCTTGTAGCAGCACGGAAGCCGAAGAATACGAAACCTGTTTCCTTGTCAACAGCAAACTGAGTGGTGTAAACACCCTCGGCATCGGTTGAGTTGATGGGGTCGGCATCCATCGAGATGTGCTTGATGAACTTGTCGTAGTCCAATCCCTCGTTGTCGCCAGGGATGGGATACTGGCAGAATCCCACGCCGGGAGTTGTTCCCTTACACATCCACACATACATGAATCCGCGGTCCTCGTCGAGAGTGAAAGCACGGGGCTGTGCAGTGGGAAGCACGATGGGGTGAGGAATGGGGATACCGGGGCCAGTCTTGCCGATGTCGTTAGCAGTGAAGCGGTAAACGCCGTTACCAGAGTAGTTCTTGGGCCACCAGAACATGCCTTTCTTGTCGATGTAAAGGCCAGTGTGGATAGCACCGTAAGCGATACCCTGACCGTAGTAAGACAACTGGTTGTTCACTACGAAGTAGTCCTTGGTGCTGTTGAAATTGGTGCTCTCGACCTCGCTGCGAGTTGACAGCGGTATGCTGCGGATACCGGTGTTACGGTCGGTATAGTAGAGGTTGTCACCATAAGCAAATCCCTGGAACGGGTCGTTGAACGCCTGCTGGCCAACGTTAGTGATCATGATGTTAACGCTCGATGCGTCGGCGTTCATCACGGTGATCTTGCCGTCACCCAGAGTGCTGTTCTCGTCGTTCACATAGTAGTACTGCTTACCGCAGTCGAGGATATAGACATTGTCTTGCTCCACAACAGAGCCGTCCTCGGTCTTCGACTTCTCGATAGCAAACACGAGGTTGGTGGGCATGTTACCAGAGTTGACACCCATGTCGAAGGGCTTGTTCTGGGTACCTGCGGGAAGCTGGCTCATGTCAACAAGCTTGTAGGCCTTGATGTTGCCACCGAGCTCGGCATAGTACAATGTGGGAGCGGGAATGCTTGAACCCACCTGCACGTTAACGTAAGAGTCGTCGAGACGACGGTTCTCGCCATTGATGTCAAACCACGTTTGGAGCTCAATCTTTTGTGAACCGATGTTGCTGAAAGTGAGCGCACCGGGATTGTCGATAGATCCGTCGGGGTGAGAATAGCCTTCGAAAGTGGTGAGCACCTTGCCGTCGGCATCCTTTGTTCCCTCGGGGAACTTCCAGATGTACTTGCACTCGAGGTTCTCGGGGTTGGGGAGTTCGATGTCGAGGTTAACCGAGACGTCATTGATAACCACAGTGGGAGCGCTCTGCTCCGTAACGCTGAGCACGGGAGTGATATCATAGATGAGCAACGGATAAGTGCGAGAGCCCACGCCATCGAGAGTAAGCTTAACCTGGTAGAGACCAGCCTGAGCATACTTGTGAGTGGGGTTGGCATCCTTCGAGGTAGAGCCATCGCCGAAGTCCCAAGTCACAGCACCAGTCTTAGAGGAAGTGTTGTTGAACTGGATGGTTGACACCACATAGAAGTCGAGGGTGTATTCATCGCCATCAACATTATAGGTAAAGTCCACATCCTTACCGGGGAAATTACCGTAAGAAGGCTCCTTGTCGACGCAAGCCGCCATAGCGAGCATCAGCAAAGCCAAAAGTCCTATATTTTTAAACAATTTCATAGTCACGAAGTTTAGTTAAGGGTGATTTCTTGGTTGTCACTAGTGATGCCCACCTTGCCGTCGGTGTCGTAAACACGGAAGTCAGGTTGCATGTAATAAGTGCGCGAGAAGCTCACTGCATAGTTCTTGTCGGCTGTGTTGTAAATCCAGTCGATGAAGGGGATTGAAGAGATGAGGTCCTTCCAGTAAGGCATGTACTCACGTCGCACGTTAGTAATCTTGCCACCGGTGTCATCGCTGTAACGGCACATGAGCCAAGGCGAAGACTTGTAGATCTCATACACATTAGCACCACTGGGAGCCAGGTCGGGAGTAGCGATTTCCTTGATTACGGTCACGCCACCCTCAACTACCTCATAGTAGTAGTGGTCAACAACGTCGGTAGTGAACCACGCGTCGCTCTTGTCGCCAGTCTCGGTAACAGTGGGGAACGACACGCCGTACTTGGCATTGAGTTCCTCAAACTTCTCGGCAGTGAAGTTGTAGTTGATGTAAACGTTGCGCAGGTCATTGTAGTAAACGCTGTCCTTGGTGAGCGCATTGACGATATACTCAACAAATTCCTCCTGGAAGCCAGCGGGGTAGTAAGAATCAAACTTCTCCTGATCCCACTCGCTGGGAGCATTCCACATGACAGGCGCGAGAGTGCGAGAAGTGGGGAACGAGTCGGCGAGCACATATTCGTGTCCGTCCCACTTAGCATCGCTGTGTTTATACTTCTGCATGCACTGTGACGAGCGCACGGTGTCGGTCAAAGAAACCGACTTGGTGTAAGACAACGAGCTGGTGAGTTTGCTAGTAGCCGAAGCCTCTTGCTTGCGGGTAATCATAGCCCAAGCCTCGCTGTGGTCAATCTGCTTCTCGTCCACAGTGTAGTACTGAGCCTTGAACGAAGCGTAGGAACCAGCCTTAACGAGCACCGAACCTTGCTCCCAAGCCACAGTGGGAAGCACCTGGCCTATCTCCATATTGTCGGCAAACGGGTCATGCACGGCACAAGAAGTGGAAACCGCAGCAATGAGCGCCAGCGAGCCTAAAATCTTATATAATTTCATAATATTAATGTACTTTAATTAATAACAGTTTCACTAATTACTCACCTGTGAGAGATTTAACCTCACCATACTTGTGAGACCAGATCATGGGTTCCTGGAGCCACTTGTAGTTCTTGTAAGCTCCCAGTCGCTGGAGTTCAGCACGGTTGTACTTCTCCTCGGTCTCGGGGTCGTAGTTGATGCGCTGGATCCAAGTGTTCTCCTTCTGATCCTCAGTGAGGCCGTCGATCCAGTAAGCAGCATAGAGGTTGTAGGGACGACGCAGAGTGGGATATACAATTTCCTTGGCGTCGCCAATACCGTAGTTATTGCGCTTGTTGCTGTAATGGTAACGGCGCATGTCGGTCCACTGCTCGGGCTGCAGGTACATGGCGATGTACTTCTGCTGCATGAGGTCGCTCAATGTGTATTCAGCGGGGTTGAAGAACCAGTGCTTGTTACCACGATCAGTAACCTTCTTAACGAGTGCGCTAGTACCCTTAGCGTTGAGCAGTTCCTCGTTGTTGAGGAATGCGTTAACGTCGGCATTCCAGTATTGAGCCTGGAGGAAGCCCACCTTGTTACCCTTGGCTACACCGGGATACTTGTTGTCAGTATCAGGCTTGTAGTTCTCGTTGGGATAGTTTTTGAAGAAGGCCTCGAGATGACGCTCGATGTTGTGCTCGGTAGCTTCCTTAGCAAGTCGGCAAGCCTCGGGTTTATTGTTCATCCAGTACAAAGCCTCGGCCTTGATGAAGTAAAGTTCCTCCATTGTGAACAAGGGGTTGTAGCCCGAAGTAGAACCAGCGTAAGCACCCATGTAGAGGTCGGGGTAGTTAGCCACCTTGAACGAAGTACCCATACCGATGTTATTCTCAAGGAAACGCATCTTGTCCTGTGAAGCAGGGTTAGAAGCAGTTTGAGGGCCAGTACGAGCAGTCATCAACAGAGCCACGCGGGGGTCGTTGGCATAAAGCATACGAGAGTCACCCAGACCGCACTTAATCTCGCTCTCGGGATCGTGCAGACCCATGAGGTCAACCATGAAGAATTTAGATGGAATAGCGTCGCCGAGCTTGTTGTCGCGAGACTCCCAAGAGTTGATCTTGGGCTGCGCGATACTCCACACAGCGTTCTGCTCGCCAGTACCGCCGCTGTAATTGTAACGAGGCTCGTTACCGAACCAATCGCCATACATCAGGTCGCCCTTGCGCCACTGCTTGATAGCGGCATCGGCAGCATCATAGATTTTCTGGCAAGTGGCGTGGCTCACGTCCACGTTGGGGATGTTGCGGAGCAGCAGACGAGCCTTCACTGCATAGACGAGACCTTTCCACTTCTCAAGGTCGCCGCCATAGATGCGGTCCTCCTTGAATGTGAGCTCCTGATTAGTAGAGCATTGAGCGATCTCGGGAGTCTCATACATCTTGATGAGCTCATCGGCCTCATGGAGCATCCAAGCATAGATAGAAGCCTGAGTGTCGTAAGAAGGTGCATTGCTCTGGTAAGCCTGGCTCAAAGGCATGTCGCCGAAAGCATCGGTAGTCAACTGAGTTGACATGAGCTTGATAGTGCGTGCGATGAGCTCGTAGTTGGGCGAATTGATTGCTTGTGAATTAGCCACAAGATTAACTGCATTCTTACCAATGTCATAGAAATGACGACGCCACATGGGGTGACGGTTCATGGTGAGCATTTCCCACTCGCTCTTATAAGAATAGGTACCCACCGAAGACTTAGCGGCAGTGGTGAACATCTGCGAGAAGTAAGCATAGTACTCAGAGTGGTCATAGACAACCTGACTTGAATAGAACACCAGCACTGGCAGACCCACCTTGGCATCGATAGAGTGAGCCTTATCGGGGTTCACGTTATCGTCCAGTTTATCTTCGCAACTGGTGGTCACGAGAGCCGCCAGCAGTAGAAGTGCTATAAATTTTATCTTATTCATAATGTAGTCCTTTTAGAATGTTGCTTTAAGAGTCACGTTGAAACTGCGTGTGCTGGGCACATTGTAGTTGTCGATGCCCATGCCACCTGTACCACCGGCTGTTGAAGCCAGGATTGAGGGATCGTTGCCTGTGTATTTGGTGAGCAGGAGCAGGTTGCGTCCTGTCACAGTGAGGCCGAGACCCTTAACAGGCCAAGTCTTCTTGAAGAAGGGAGTGAAGTCGTAATTGAGAGTAACATAACTCAAACGGATGTAAGAACCGTCCTCAATGAAGTTAGAAGAAACTGTGTTGAAGTACTTGGTGATGAAGTTGTAGTCAAGAATAACGGGAGTTGTGTTCTTAACGTAGGTTGTAGTTCCGTCCTCACCAGTAACAGCCTGAACGCCGTTGAAGATGATCTCGCGGTTGCGGTACTTGTCGAAGTGATGATCCATACCGTTGCCGATGAGGCCACGTCCGGTCACGTTGACAACGTCGCCACCACAGCGTCCGTCGAAGAGGAATGACAAAGTAGCATTCTTGTAGCGGAATGTAGAACCGAGACCGAGCAGGAACTTGGGTTCACGGTTACCGATGTAGATACCCTTAGCCGAGTCGATGATGGGATAACCATTGGCATCGCAAATCACGTTGCCCTGGGGATCACGGCTGTAGTCCTTACCAGAGATACCGGTAGTAGAACCACCGAGGCGAGCCACGGGGAAGATGTCGCCATACTGAGTACCTTGAATCTCAATCACGTCGTCGGGAAGGCTGAGCACCTTACCGCGGTTGAATGAGTAGTTCAACAGAGCAGTCCACTCGAAGTCATTGGTCTTGATGATGTCTTGGTTAAGAGTGAGCTCAAGACCGCGGTTCTCGATGGCACCCTCATTGCGGGTTTGGAGAATCATACCAGAAGCAGGCGAAACGCGTACTGTTACAATCTGGTTGTCAACGGTGGTTGAGTAGTAAGCGATATCGAGGCGAGTGCGGCTATTGAAGAAGCGCAGGTCGGCACCGATTTCCCATGTGCTGGTCATCTCGGGATGGAGGTCATAAGCACGTCCGATAGTGGGGTCAACACCATAACCGCCGTCGGGGAATGTAACCCACTGCTTGTAAGTATCGGTGAACAGATAAGCAGGACCGTCTTTACCTACCTTAGCCCAGTTACCGCGAATCTTACCATAGCTGAACCACTTGTTCTGGAGGTGGAAGAGCTCGCTGAAAATCACACCGGCAGTGATTGAGGGGTAGTTGTAAGAAGTCTCGGGAGCCTGTTTGAAGCGAGAAGAACCGTCGTGACGATAGGTTGCCGAGAGCTGAGCCATGCCCTTGTAGTCGAAGCGGAGCTCTCCGAAGTAACCATACTTGTCATACTGGCGGTGGTAGAGCGTGGGGTGATTGTCCTTCAAGAGGTCACCATCGTTGAAGTTGGTGTTCATGAAGCTATAATAGTCACCGCCCAGCTGGAAGTGCTCACCATAGATTGAAGCTTCCCAGCTGCTGCCTCTCTTGTACTCAGCACCAAAGAGAGCGTTGAAAGTGAAGTCCTCGGCAAAAGTCTTCTTATAAGTAACAAGACCCTGGAGGTTGATCATCTGTGACTGAGAGGGTTGGAAGCTGTAAGAGCCGTAGATGCTCTGGCTGCCACTCAATGCCTGGATGACCTTCTCGTCGTTGGGGTCACGCAAGTCACCGTCGTAGAGGCGGGGAATTGAGTAAGAATCATAAGAGCTGAAACTCTTGTCGTATCCCACGCGGCCAGTAATCACGAGGTCCTCGATGGGAGTGTAGCTAGCCTGACCGTTGAGCACAAAGTGGTTGCTCTTGGTGACAGACTTATCGTTGTAACGACCATAGTAGGGAGAAGCGCCGCAGTTGATGCGCTCAAGGTCGGTGAGTTCGTCCCAGTGGTCGTAGCGAGCACGCCAGTTTACATGACCCTCGAGAGTCTGATAGTCGGCCATGTTCTTGTTGATGCCCCAAGCATAGATTGATGACATTGAGTTGCCGAAACCGCGAGACTGGGTGTCGGTGAAGTTCATTGACAACTGGAAGTTAACCTGCTTGCTGGGGTTGAATGAGCTCTTCAGGAAAGCGATGAACTGTTTCTTGTAGTCCTTGGGGACGATACCCTCGCTGTCGAGGTAAGAAACCGAAGCATATGAGTTGAATTTCTCGGTACCGCCCGAGATTGAAGCGTCATACTTCTGCTGGATACCAGTGCCGAGGAAATTGCCCAGGTTGTTGTAAGTCTGCTCGCCAGGTTGGATATAGGGACCCCAACCGCCAGTTGAAGAGTTCTCCTTATACATACCCTTGCTACCGGGAGCGAAGAGGCTTTGCAGCTTGGGCACGCGCATAGCGTTGCTGATCTCCACGCTAGCCGAAGCAGTCACATTGAGCGTGCCGTCCTTAGCACCGCTCTTGGTGGTGATCATGATAACGCCGTTGGCAGCCTCCTGACCGTAAAGAGCCGAAGCAGCCGCACCCTTGAGCACTGACATACTCTCGATGTCGTTGGGGTTGATGTCGCCCAGCGAAGTTGCACTGCTGCTCTTCATAGCCACACCATCGACGATGATAAGAGGCTCATTGCTCTGTGAGTTGTTGACTGAAGAAATCGCGCGGATGATCACCTGGGTAGAAGAGTTGGGCGAACCACCACCGGTACCCACCTGCAAACCAGCCACCTTACCTTGCAGCGAGTTAGCAAAGTTGGCACTACCGCCGGCAGTGACCTGGTCGCTGTTGAGCTGCTGAACGGCGAAGTTCAGTTTCTTCTTTTCCTGAGTTTGACCCATCGCGGTCACAACAACCGCGTCAAGAACTTGGGCATCCTCCTTCATTTCGACATTGATAACTGATTTTCCGGCAGTTACCTTAATAGAAACAGGGACCATACCCACAAACGAGATGTCAAGGGTTTCACCGTCGTTGACATCGATCGAGTATTTTCCGTCGAAGTCGGTGGCTGTTCCCCTAGTCGTGCCATGCACCTGCACAGTAGCGCCGATAACCACGTCGCCGTCAGAAGCCTGTGTCACAACTCCGGTCACAGTGCGGGCATAACCCATCACCGCTAATACGGAAAACAACAGAAGCATTAACTGTTTTCTCATAAGTTTTTGGTTTTTATTTGTTTATGTTAATATTACCAAAAGCAACACGTGACCACACGGCATAATACCGCATAATCAGTTACAAACTTACACATTTTTTATTAAATAATGTGAACATGAATAGTTAAAAGTTCAACCGATTGTATTGATTTAATCATTATCTATATATTTTCAGTTTTATTAACACAGTTTCCTCTCGGGGAACTCGGGGAACTCGGGGATTTTTTTATAGACACTCCCGGCGGAGAACCGCCGGGCACGGGGGCTCTCTTGGGCGAAAGGAAGGCACGGTTAACTGCCAGCCAAGGGGCTTTCTTGGGGGAAAGGAAGGGAGGATGGCAGTGGCGGGGACTCTCCCGGCGGTGGA
>NZ_JAZLLZ010000114.1:0-9816 GCF_045598405.1 Sodaliphilus sp. | reverse complement strand
TCTACACAGTCATTTCTATTCCTCAAATTGCAAACATTTCAATGATCTTGTGCCTTCGTTGTTCCCGAAAGCGAGTGCAAAATTACAACAAGTTTTTGAACTGGCAAAATCTTTTCGGGATTTTTTTTGATATTTTTTATTAAATGGCGGGTAATGCGTTGTGTGATAACACGATAGCGAAGTGTTAAAGAATTGTTAAAGATTCCACGGCGGGGGGAAGGGGGCGCGATGCGGGGCGGAGGGGGCGGTGATAGAGGGCGATAGATGGTGATAGATGCGATAGTTGCAATAGATGCAATAGATGCAATAGATGCAATAGATGCGATAGATGCAATAGTTGCAATAGTTGCAATAGATGCAATAGTTGCAATAGATGCAATAGTTGCAATAGATGCAATAGATGCAATAGATGCAATAGATGCAATAGATGCAATAGATGCAATAGATGCAATAGATGCAATAGATGCGATAGTTGCAATAGTTGCGATAGATGCGATATGCAATAGAACTTGCTATATATAATATAGGTGTAATGGGGATATTGCGGGGTTTTAACACTATTTATATTAGTTTTTTTGCGTTGTATTGAATCTTTGGTGTATTTTCGCACAAAATTTTAAGTGATGAAACGCTTGATGCTAATATTGACAGTGCTCTGCTGGCTGGTGGTTCCGGGGCGTGCTCATGCGCAGGATGCGGTGAGCACAATCGAGGTTCCGTCGGCGTTGCAGGACGTGTGGGCCGGCATGTATCATTTCATTGAGCCCTCGACAGGCGACACGCTGGCGATGCTGGTGTTTAACCCCATCACTATCTATCCCCGCGAGCGTTTCCGCAACAAGAAGGAAGAGGAATTCTACTGGAAGACGGTGCGCGACGTGAAACGCACGCTCCCCTATGCCAAGGCCATCAGCGCCATGCTTCTCGAGACCTACGAGTACATGGGCACCTACAAGAACGAGAAGGAAAAGCAGGAATACATGAAGGCGTTTGAGAAAAACGTGTTCAACCAGTACAAGCCAGCGATGAAAAAGCTGACCAAGAACCAAGGCAAGATGCTGATCAAGCTCATCAACCGCGAGACGAACCAGAACAGTTACAGCATAGTGAAAGCGTTCCTGGGCACGTTCAGGGCCGGATTCTGGCAGACGTTCGGCAAATTCTTCGGCGTGAGCCTGAAGCAGGGCTATCACCCCGAAAAGAACAAGGAAGATGCCGTGATAGAGCGCATCTGCGTGCGAGTGGAGCAAGGCTCGCTGTGACGCCTGCAATCAAAATATAACCTAATAATGCACCTTTTCCTGTGCGGAAAGGTGTTTTTTATGCAATTTGGGTTGGTCAAGTGGGAATTTGTTAGTAATTTTGCACCGTCAATAAGAGATTTTTATAAATTTAGGCTAAAACATAGCAATTATTAGTGCAAATATGTCACAACTGAAAAAAAAGAAGCGCATGGGCTTTGCCACCCGCATGGGTGCCGTGGCGGCAACAGTGGGCGGGGCAGTGGGCCTGGGCAATATATGGCGCTTCCCCTACGAGGCTGGCCAGAACGGCGGCGGAGCATTTATCCTGGTATATCTGATATGTGTTGTCATACTTGGCATTCCCGTGATGTTGAGCGAGTTCGTCATAGGCCGCTCGACCCACAAGAACATGATGGGTGCCCTCAAACAGCTGTCGCCCAACAGCAAACTATATGGGTTCTCCTACATCTGCGTGCTGGGCTCTATCGTCACACTGGGCTTTTACAGCGTGGTGTGCGGCTGGGTGGTTGAATACCTGCTGCTGGCAATCAAGGGCAGCCTCTCGGGGCACACTCCCGAACAATACAGCGAGATATTCGGAAACTTTGTGGGCGACGCGTGGCAGTGCACCCTGTGGACGGTGCTGTTCCTCGTGGTCAACTTCGCCGTGCTGAGCCGTGGCGTGCAGCATGGCATCGAGCGCGTGTCGAACGTGATGACGCCGCTGCTGTTCCTGCTGCTGGTTATCTTCTGCGTGAACTCGCTCATGCTCCCCAACTCATGGGAGGGCATGGAGTTCCTGTTCAAGCCTGACTTTGGGCACCTCACCTGGAAAGGCGTGGTCAACGCCATGGGCCAGGCATTCATGTCGCTCACCCTGGGTATAGGCTGCCTTGTGGCCTATTCGTCATACTTCAAGGACGACACCTCTCTCACCCGCGACGCAGTGACCATAGCCTCGCTCGACACGCTGGTGGCCATCCTTGCCGGCATCGTCATTTTCCCTGCGGTGTTCTCATTCGGCATGCAGCCCGAGGCTGGCCCCAAACTGGTGTTTGAAATCCTCCCCAGCGTGTTCCAGCAGATGACGGGCGGCTATGTGTGGGCGCTGCTGTTCTTTGTGCTGCTGTTCTTTGCGTCGCTCACATCTACCATCATCCTGAGCGAATGCCCCATCGTGTTCATCAGCGAGGAGTTTCACATGAGCCGCAACAAGGCGATATGCTGTGTTGCCTCATTCTCGCTAGTGATAGCCGTGCTTAGCGCCCTGTCGTTCAACGTGCTGAGCGATGTCACCCTGTGGGGTATGAACTTGTTTGACTTGTTCAACTATGCAGCATCAAACGTGTTCATGCTGATGGGCGGCCTGTTCACGGCGGTGTATGTGGGCTGGTTCCTTGACAAGCGCATCATCGCCGACCAGCTGACCAACCGCAACCACCTGAACAAGTACGTTCTCAACTACACCGTGCTGTGCCTGCGCTGGGTGGCTCCCGTGGCAGTGGTAATCATCTTCCTGGCCTGCGTGGGACTTATCTGACACACAATTCCCCACACAGGCACAGAGATTATTTTACTGAAAGAAATTATTCGAAATTAAAAGAATTTTTTCTATCATTGGGTTAGGGTTTTATGCCTAAAATGAGGGGGCTCTTGGAGCTTTGCCCCTGCGCGCCTACACGGTTGTCAAATGTACTGTCCTATCGGACAGAATGCGATTTTGATGCGGTTGCCTTGTTTTTTCGTGTTTCGTCTTTCGTCTTTCGTTAGAAAATTGTAACTTTGCAAGTTAGAATATAAAATAACACAATATACAATGGATTACAAGTTTAACGAGATTGAGAAAAAATGGCAACAGTACTGGCGCGAGAACAAGGTGTATCGCGCTGAGGTTGACCAGAGTAAACCCAAGTTTTATGTTCTGGACATGTTCCCCTACCCCAGCGGTGCAGGCCTTCACGTGGGCCATCCCCTGGGCTACATAGCCAGCGACATCTACACCCGCTACAAGCGCCAGCAGGGCTTCAACGTGCTGCATCCCATGGGCTATGATGCCTACGGCCTTCCCGCCGAGCAGTATGCCATCAAGACAGGCCAGCACCCCGAGGTGACAACTACACAGAACATAGCCCGCTACCGCGAGCAGCTCGACAAGATAGGCTTCTGCTTTGATTGGGACCGCGAGGTTCGCACCTGCGACCCTGGCTACTACAAGTGGACCCAATGGGCATTCCTCAAGATGTTTGGCAGCTACTACAACACCGAGTTGCAGAAGGCCTGCCCCATCGAGGAGCTCGTGGCTTTCTTTGAGAAGAACGGTAACGAGGGCTGCAACGCCGCTACCAATATCGACGACGTGTTCACTGCCGAGCAGTGGAACGCCATGAGCAAGGTTGAGAAGAACGACATGCTCATGAACTACCGCATCGCCTACCGCGGCAAGACCATGGTGAACTGGTGCGCCAAGCTGGGCACAGTGCTCGCCAACGACGAGGTGAGCGAGGGCCTGAGTGTGCGCGGCGGTTATCCCGTGGAGCAGAAACTCATGAGCCAGTGGTGCCTGCGCGTGAGCGCATATGCCGGCCGCCTGCTGCGCGACCTCGACACAGTGGACTGGACCGACTCGCTCAAAGAGACCCAGCGCAACTGGATAGGCATGAGCCAGGGTGCCGAGATGTATTTCAAAATCGCCGACAGCGACGAGAAGATGCTCATCTTCACCACCCGCGCCGATACAATCTTCGGTGTCACCTTCATGGTGCTTGCGCCTGAAAGCGACTATGTGAACCTCGTGACCACTGCCGAGCAGAAGGCACAGGTCGAGGCTTACCTTGCCGAGGTGAAGAAGAAGACCGAGCGCGAGCGCCTGATCGACAAGAAGGTGAGCGGCGTGTTCAGCGGCAGCTATGCCGTTAACCCCATCACAGGCAAGAACATACCCATCTACATCAGCGACTATGTGCTGGCAGGCTACGGCACAGGCGCCATCATGGCAGTGCCTGCCCACGACTCGCGCGACTACGCCTTTGCACGCCACTTCGACCTGCCCATCATCCCCTTGATTGAGGGCGCCGACGTGAGCGAGGAGAGCTTTGACGCCAAGGACGGCATCATGATGAACTCAAGCAACGACATGCTGCAGCTCGACGGCCTGCAAGTGAAAGAGGCAATCGCCAAGACCAAGGCCTTCATCGAAGAGGCCGGAATAGGCCGCGTGAAGACCAACTACCGCCTGCGCGACGCCATCTTCAGCCGCCAGCGCTACTGGGGCGAGCCCTTCCCCATCTACTACGACGAGGACAACCAGCCCCAGGCATTGCCCGCAGACCAGCTGCCGCTGCAGCTCCCCGAGGTGGATAAGTTCCTTCCCACCGAGGACGGCGAGCCCCCGCTGGGACGTGCCAAGAACTGGGTGGCCACCAACGGCCAGCCCCTGGAGCTGTGCACTATGCCCGGCTTTGCCGGCAGCAGCGCCTATTACCTGCGCTACATGGACCCACACAACGACGAGGCCCTCGTGGACAAGCAGGTGAACGAGTACTGGCGCCAGGTAGATCTCTACGTGGGCGGCAGCGAGCATGCCACAGGCCACTTGATCTACAGCCGCGTCTGGAACAAGTTCCTCTATGACTATGGTTACGTGTGCGAGGCCGAGCCCTTCAAGAAACTCATCAACCAGGGCATGATCCAGGGCCGCAGCAACTTCGTTTACCGCATCAAGGGCACCAACAAATACGTATCACTCAACCTCAAGGACGAGTATGATGTGCAGCCCATCCACGTGGACGTGAACATCGTGAAGAACGACGCCCTCGACCTCGACAAGTTCCGCGCATGGAGCCCCGAGTATAAGGATGCCGAGTTCGTCCTCGAGAACGGCAAGTATATCTGCGGCTGGGCAATCGAGAAGATGTCGAAATCAATGTACAACGTCGTTAACCCCGACGATATCGTGGACCGCTACGGTGCCGACACCCTGCGCCTCTACGAGATGTTCCTGGGTCCGGTCGAGGCCAGCAAGCCCTGGGACACCAACGGCATCGACGGCGTGAACCGTTTCCTCAAGCGCCTGTGGGCACAGTTCTTTGGTGGCGAGGAATTGCGCCTGAACGACGCGCCCGCAAGCAAGGAGGCCCTGAAGAGCGTGCACAAGCTCATCAAGAAGGTGACTGCCGACGTGGAAGCGTTCTCTTACAACACCAGCGTGGCAGCGTTCATGATATGCCTCAACGAGCTGACCGGCATGAAGTGCGACAGCTGCGAGGTGTATGACCTCTTCGTCCGCCTGCTCGCTCCCTTCGCGCCCCACATCGCCGAGGAGCTGTGGCACGTGCTCGGCCACGAAGGCACGGTGTGCGACGCCCAGTGGCCCGTGTGCAACGAGGAATACCTCAAGGAATCATCGGTTAAGTACACCGTGATGATCAAGGGCCGTCCCCGCTACAACATCGAGGTGGCTGTGGGCACCGACGCCAAGGAAGTGGAGCGCATAGCCCTCGCCGAGCCCGCGGCACAGAAGTGGCTCGAAGGCGGCACTCCCAAGAAGGTCATCGTGGTTCCCAACAAACTGGTGAACGTGGTGATTTAACGGAATTTTCTATCTCCCACAGAGACACAGAGGGCACAGAGATTTTTTTTACTGAAAGAAATTATCCGAAATTAATAGAAATTATTTAATGCAAACCACAGATTACACAGATTCAACAGATTATTTATTTCTCTCTGTGTCCTCTGTGCCTCTGTGGGAGATAGAAAATTTCTTTTAATTACCTTATGCGCAGGATAATACAATTCTTAAAAGACTGGACACTGCCCTCGGCCATCGTGACCGGGACAGTGTCCTATCTCGTCTTTGCCGGCATTCCTGCCCTCGACGGCGCCGCACGGTTTTTCAACCCCATCTTCGACGCCATCTTCCCGTTTTTCATGGGAATGATACTGTTCACCACCTTTTGCCGTGTGGATTTCAGCAAGATGCGTCCCACGGCGTGGCACTGGATCATCACCGTGTTTCAGGTGGCCATCACTGCGGCGCTGGCGGCGGTGATCATCGTGAGCGGCATCGGCGGCGACCAGCTTGTGATAGCCGAGAGCCTGCTCACCTGCGTCATCGCTCCCGGAGCAGCCGCGGCGGCTGTGGTCACGGCCAAGCTGGGCGGCAATCTGGAATCAATGACCACCTACACCTTTGTGTCCAACTTCATCACCGCGCTGCTAGTGCCCACGGTGTTCCCGCTCATTGACAACACGCTCGACATCTCGTTTGTCGAGGCATTCCTCGCGATACTATACAAGGTGTGCCTCGTGCTCGTGGTGCCCATGGCGGCTGCCTACGTTGTGAAGCACTACCTGCGCCGCCTCCATCAGCGCATCGTAGCCATCGAGGACTTGTCGTTCTACATGTGGGGCATCTCGCTGAGCATTGTCACCGGCAGCACGGTCAAGTATATCGCCCATGCCGGCACCACTGTGGGATTCGTGCTGGTCATTGCGGCTATCTCGCTGGTAATGTGCCTAGTACAGTTCGCCACGGGGCGATATGTGGGGCACTTCTTCGGCGCAACGGTCGAGAGCGGGCAGGGGCTTGGGCAAAAGAACACCGCGTTTGCCGTGTGGATTGCCTACACCTACCTCACGCCGCTGTGTGCCGTGGGGCCAGGGTGCTACATCCTGTGGCAAAACGCCATCAACAGCCTGGAAATATGGCACCACAGGAAGCATCGATAATAACGACATTAACGATAATAACAAAAAAAACAATGAAGAAGATATTACTCATGTTGTGTGCCGCCTGGGCGGCTGTTGCGGTGGCCCAGGTGGGCGACTTGCAGCGTTCCACTCCTGCCGCCGAGGGTGTTGACCCAGCGGCAGTGAACCGTTTCATCGACTCCTTGCAGGTGGTGAAGCAGACCGACATACACCACGTGATGGTGGTGCGCCACGGCAAGGTCATCGCCGAGGCCCACCCCGCGCCCTACCGCGCCGAGGACGCCCACACGCTCTACTCGTGCAGCAAGACCTTCACCTCACTTGCCGTGGGACTTGCCGTCGAGGAGAACCGCCTGCGCCTCACCGACCGCGTGGCAGCGTTCTTCCCCGAAAAACTGCCCGACAGCATTTCGCCCCGTCTGGCCCAGATGACCGTGCGCGACCTGCTCATCATGGGCGCCGGCATCAAGCCCGACTGGATAATGCGCAACAACAACCCCGACTGGATCACCGAGTGGCTCGCCAAGCCCGTGACCGACGAGCCCGGCACCCGTTTCCAGTATGACTCGATGTGCTCGTTCATGCTTGCCGCCATCGTGCAGCGCGTCACCGGCATGACCATGCTCGACTACCTCAAGAAGCACATATTCAACGACATGCACATCACCGAGGTGGACTGGGAACAAAGCCCCGACGGCATCAACACCGGTGGCTGGGGACTGCGACTGCAGGCCGAGTCGCTCGCCAAGGCCGGCATCCTGATGCTCGACCGCGGCAAGTGGAACGGCAAGCAACTCGTGCCGGCACACTGGATTGACGAGGCCGTGACCGCCCACATCAACTACGACTGGGTGAAGCCCTGCGACGCCCCCACCGAGGGCAACCGCGGCTATGGCTACCAGGTGTGGCGATGCAAGAACGACAAGGCATTCCGCGCCGACGGAGCCTTCGGGCAGTACATCGTGTGCATACCCGAGGCCGACATGGTGGTCGTGATCACCGGCTACAGCAACGACGGCCACGGCGAGCTCGCTTGCATATGGAAACACCTCATGCCCGGCGTGGACAACGTGGCCGGCAACGCCACCATTGCCCAGCAGCGCCTCGAGAAATCGTGCAATGCAGCCGCACTGCCCGTGCTCAAAGGCAAGAAGACAGGCGCCGCAATGCCTGCCCAGCTCAACCTCGACGCCAACAAGCACGGCATCTCGACTATTGCCGTCGGCCCCGACTGCAGCATGACTCTCGCCTACTCCGACGGCCGCCGGGAGACCATCGCCCTGGGATATGGCAAGTATCTCTACAGCTCGCTCAACGACGTGCCGCCTTACTCCATCGAGGCAATGGATCGCTTCAAGGGACTCAAGCGAAACTTCGAGGCTGCCGGCTGCTATGCGTGGACCAGCAAGCAAGTGTTCGCCGCCAGGATAGAATACGTTAACTGGATAAGCGCCACCACATTCAGCATCGACCTAGCCCGCGGCACCGTCACCATCACCGACAACTTCGCCCAGGCCAAACCCGAGACCATCCACTTCGCCCGCTAACCCAGTCTCCCACGATCTCCCAGTCTCCCACAGAGACACAGAGGGCACAGAGATTTTTTTAAGACATAAGATTCTAATAATTTTAATTTCTGAAAAAAAAAACCTGATAAATCTGCATAATCTGTGGTTAATAAAAAAATTTCTTCTAATTTCGGATAATTTCTTTCAGTAGAAACAATCTCAGTTTAATCTGATAAATCCGTGGTTAATAAATAAATTATTCTAACTATTTTAATTTCTTTCGGTAAAACCAATCTCTGTGCGAGATATAAAAATTTCTTCTAATTTCGGATAATTTCTTTCAGTAGAAAATCTCTGTGGGAGTTGAGAAATTTTCAGTAAAATGATACCTATCAGCGACATAACCGGTGTGAAGCGCCGCTTTGAGGTTTACCTCAAAGTGGAGAAAGGCCTGTCGGCCAACACCGCCGAGGGCTACCTTCACGACGTGGAGCACCTGGTGGGCTACCTGGGCAGCGCTGGCAAAGCAGTGGATACCGCCACCGATGCCGACATCGAGCAGATGGTGTGCACGCTCAAAGACATGGGCATACAGGCACGGTCGCAGGCACGCATCATCTCCGGCATCAAGAGCTTCTACAAGTTTCTCCGCCTCGAAGGGTATATCGACCACAACCCCACCCGGCTGCTCGAGACCCCCAAGACCGGCCGGCACCTGCCCGACGTGCTCACGCTCGACGAGATCGACGCCATGGTGGCGTGCATCGACATGAGCACCTCCGAGGGAGTGCGCAACCGCGCCATCATCGAGACCATGTATGGCTGCGGGCTGCGGGTGAGCGAACTCACCGGCCTGCGCATGTCGTGCGTCTATGAGAGCGATGAATATGTCGTGGTCGAGGGCAAGGGCAGCAAGCAGCGTCTAGTACCCATATCGCCCGTGGCGCTGCAGTGCATAGCCCAGTATGTCGAAAACGTGCGCAGCCACATGGTGGTCAAGGCTGGCTGCCACGACGTGCTGTTCCTCAACCGCCGCGGCGCGCAGCTCTCGCGCCAGATGGTGTTCCTCATCATCAAGCAGCTGTGCGAGCTTGCCGGAGTGCGCAAGACCGTGAGCCCGCACACCCTGCGCCACTCCTTTGCCACCCACCTGCTCGAGGGCGGCGCCAACCTGCGTGCCATCCAGCAGATGCTAGGCCACGAAAGCATCTCCACCACCGAGATCTACATGCACATAGACCGCACCCGCCTGCGCCAGGAAATCCTCACCCACCACCCCCGCAACAAGTAACCACCCCCCCTCTTCACACGATCTCCCACAGAGACACAGAGGCCACAGAGATTTTTTTAAGACA
>NZ_JAZLLZ010000113.1:0-22135 GCF_045598405.1 Sodaliphilus sp. | reverse complement strand
TCGATGTCGTGTTGGTGGTTCGTTTGGTTTTATTTGCCGCACTAAATTAAGTGAAATCACCGACATGACAAAATCCTGGGCAACTTTTTGTTGCTCAGGATATTATAAAAATTGTTAACAAAAGTGCTGCGGAATTAAGGTAATTATTTTAATTTCTTTCAGTAAAAAACTTCCCCGAGTTCTGCGAGTTCCCCGAGAGGCTATCTGTGTGATTTATTCTTTGACAGAAGAACAAAAGAACATAAGAAAATTAAATTATTCTAATTATTTTAATTTCTTTCAGTCAAAAACTTCCCCGAGTTCCCCGAGAGACAAAAATTTTTTTGATGTTTTCGTTTTCGTTTTCGTTGAAATAGTCGTACCTTTGCATTTCGTAAGACAACTGGACGATGATAGATAAAGCAACTGTTGACCTTATCATTGACAGCGCCGACATTGTGGACGTTGTGAGTGACTTCGTTACACTGCGCAAGCGCGGTGCTAACTATGTGGGATTATGTCCTTTCCACAACGATCGCACGCCATCGTTCTACGTCTCTAAATCTAAAGGCATCTGCAAGTGCTTCTCATGCGGCGAGGGTGGCAGCGCGCTCAACTTCATCATGAAGCATGAGCAGATGAACTACCACGATGCCCTCATCTACCTCGCCAACAAATACCACATCGAGGTAAATGAACGCGAGCAGACCGACGAGGAAAAGGCTGCGCAGACAGCCCGCGATGCTATGTTCATGCTCAACGAGTGGGCTTGCCAGTTTTTTGAGACGCAATTGCACGACACCACCGAGGGGCAAGAAGTGGGACTCTCCTACTTCAACGACCGCGGTTTCTCTACTGCAACCATCAAGAAATTCCGTTTGGGCTACTCACCCGAGGACCGGTCGGCTCTCTACAAGGCAGCCGTTGCCCAGGGCTTCAACCGCCAGCTTCTCTTTGACACAGGCCTTTGCGTGGACGACAACCGTGGCGGTGGCTACGACCGTTATCGCGGACGAGTCATCTTCCCCATCGTCAATGTGGGCGGCAAGATTGTGGCATTCGGCGGTCGCACGCTCAAGAAGGACAAGACCATCGCCAAATATGTCAACTCGCCCGAGTCTATCATCTACAGCAAGCGCAAGGAAATCTATGGTCTTTTCCAAGCCAAGCGCGAAATCAACAAGCACGACAAGTGCTACATCGTCGAGGGATATGCCGATGTCATCTCGATGCACCAGTCGGGGTTTGAGAACGTAATCGCTTCGTCAGGCACTGCCCTCACCGACGAGCACATACACATGATACACCGCTTCACCGAGAACGTCACCGAGATGTTTGACGGCGATGAGGCGGGCATCAAGGCCGCACTCAAGGGTATCGACAAGATTCTTGCTCAAGGACTTAATATGAAGGTGCTCCTTCTCCCCGACGATGATGACCCCGACAGCTACTCACGCAAGCACAGCGCAAGCGAGATACAGCAATATATCGACGACAACGAAGCCGACTTCATCACATTCAAGACCGGCATCATGCTCAAGGGCACCGAGCGTGACCCCATCAAGCGCGCCAAGGCCATTGAAGATGTCACGAAGTCTATTGCCGTGATACCCTCCGAAGTCACTCGCGCCATCTATGCCAAGGAGGTGAGCGACATGTTCAACATAGGCGAGGATGTCGTGCTGCGTGACGTGGCAAAATACATACGCCAAAACCGCGAGGAGCGCGCCAAGAACCGTGAACGAGAGAAACTGCGTGAAGAACGGCAAGCAACGGCCGAGGCGCAACAGTCCGCAGGCCAGCAACCCGACACACCCCAGCCAGAGGCAGAGGTGCCGCCCAGCACACCCCCTGCCACTAGTGTTCCGGTCATAAACAACGACACATTCCTGCAAGAACGTGCGCTCATCAAGTATATAATCAGGTACGGAATGTGCAACTTCTGCACTTTCTTCTATCAAGACGAAGAATTTGTGAGCCAAAACATGACTGTGGTAGAATACATCCAGAGCGAACTTGAAGCCGACAACATATTTTTCAACACACCTCAGTTCAAGAAGATTTTTGACCTGTCGCTCAGTCTTCTGAATGATTTTTACACTGAATTGTCATCGCAAGAAGCCGCCATTGCCCAAGACGGTAATAAGCAGGTTGACCTGCTCATGCGAGCAATAGACCCCATAGGCCACAGCGCCGACAGCCTCAGGCAAGAGGAAGAACGCATCAAGTCGAAAGTGAACAAAGACAACATCGACAAAATCAACGAATATCGCACCAACTATCTCGAGAAGCGGCTTTTCTCGCACCCCGACGACGAGGTGCGACGCATATCGGCCGACCTTGCCAGCGAGAAATACACCCTCAGCAAGATCCACACCGAGTATGCTACCATTCCCACCGAGTTTGACAAGCTCGAGTCTCTGGTGCCCTCTGCAATTTTCAACTGGAAAAACGCTATCGTCCAGCAGCGCATAAAACAAGTGCAGCAACAACTCAACACAGCTTCGCCCGACTACGCTATTGAACTGCTCAAGCAACTCCAGCATCTATATGCCGTGCGCAGCGACATTGCAAAATACATAGGAGAACGCGTAGTAAACCCGAAATAAGTGGGTCATCAAGCATAGATATTTCATAAAGTTTTTGTAAATTTGCACAGCATTGTATTGCAAAAAGTTAAAGCAATGCTTTATGTTTTGTAAATTAAAATATTGACAATGAATATCAATAGATTGTTTTCTTTACTCATTTGCCTCGTGACATTCGTGGGCATCAATGCACAGATGCAACTGCCTGTGATGTCAATTAATGGCAATGATTTCTACTACTACAAATTAAGTGACAAAGAGAGCGTTCATGGCGTATCGCAGAAAACTGGCCTCCCAGCCGACGTTATCGCCGAATACAACACATGGGCTAGCAACGGACTCGAAAAACAGTTCTTGCTTCTCGTGCCCGTCAACTACAAGTCGATGGCAGCGCCCCAGTCGTCTCAAAAATTCCAGCCCCAGCAACAGGTGGGATACACCCTTGTCGCCGGCGACAACATCTACAGCGTGGCAAAGCGTTTCAACGCATCGGTCGAGGGCATACTCTCGTCCAACATCTCACTCGCTCCATCCGATTATAAGCCGGGGACAACAGTGAGGGTAACCCCGCAATCGGCTATGCCGTTTGCCTACGATGCCGCTGTCACAAGATTCAAGACCCACGACATCAAGAAAGACGAGTCGTTTTACTCCATCGCCAACCAATATGGAACAACCACTTCCACGCTGAAGCAACTCAACCCGAGCGTCGATAAACTGAAGAAAGGCAAGAAAATCATCGTGCCGTTCACCACCATAGTGCGCACTACTGGCAACGTAGCCACAATGAGCGTCAACGACCTTGAGCGTCACTATGCGTCGCACATCAACGGCATCTACAACACTCTCGTTGAGGAACACCGCAACAAAGAGTGCAACGTGGGCATTATACTTCCCTTCCAGTTGCACAAGAGCGATGCTCCCAAGCAAGCCTACCTCTACACCGACTACCTCAAGGGATTTATGCTGGCACTCGACAGCCTTGGCAACAAGGCTTCTCGCAAAATAAATGTCAAGGTTTACGACACGCAGCACAACCTCAACGTCACCGACAGCCTGCTGGCACTGCCCGAGATGCGCAACCTGGATTTCATCATCGCTCCAGGAGAACCCAAGCAACTCGAGCGAGTCAACGCCTTCGGACAGGCCAACGGCATCAACGTGCTCAATAGCTTCACAACCAAAAACGATGACTACAAGAGCAATCCGCATTCTCTTCTTGTCAACACGCCAACACCGCTGCTCGTGGCCAACCTCACACAATGGATGACTACCCGCTTTGCCGACTGCGACGCGATTTTCCTTGAAGATGTAGCCAACGAGGCTTCCGAAATGTTCGGTCTCATCAAGCAGAACCTCAATTCCGCAGGAGTGCACTGCTCCACAATCAAGGTTGATGGCGACCTCTCTTTCGACGTCCTCTCAAGGAAACTCAACCCCGCTACCAACTATGTCATTATACCGAGCAATGGCAACAAAAACCTGCTCAAAAAGATAATCCCTGCACTCAAGCAGGCCAAGCAGGAAAGATTTGACTGCGACTTCAACCTCATCGCTTATCCCGAACATGTGCTTTACCTCAAGGACTACCAGAACGACCTCATGGTAATTGACACTTACATGTTCTCACGTTTCTTCAACTCTAAAGGATTCCGCACTCGCAATGTGGAGAACAGTTACGCCAAGTGGTATGGCGGCACGATGCTCGAGTCTTACCCGCACATGGGCTTGCTGGGATTCGACACTGGATGCTACATCATTGAGTCAATGGGCAATGCTCACGACATCAACGAGACAACCGATCTCTACAAGGGCATACAGACTGGTTTCAAGTTCAGCCGCATCGATGGCTGTGAAGGCCTGGTGAACCAAGCCATCACACTGGTGCACTTCTCTCCCGACAAGAAGATCGAAAGCTTTATTGTTCTTGACAAGTAATGAGACGTTTCATCACACTGGCAATATCAATCATTGCGGGCTGCGCTCTGTCGTGGGCACAGACCCACTATGAAGGCAACATCTCCGTTGGAGCCAAGGGAGGCGTGACCATGTCGCGCCTGCAATTCAACCCTGGGGTGCCCCAGTCTTTCCTGCAAGGCATGATGATGGGTGTCACGGCTCGATACATTGAGGAAAAGCACTTCGGCATCATTGCCGAGGTCAACTTCGAACAGAGGGGTTGGAAAGAAAAATTCGAGGACATGGACTACGCCTACCAGCGTCGCCTTACTTACATTCAGATTCCTGTGCTCACGCACATCTACTTCGGTTCAAACAAGTTTCACGGATACTTCAACGCTGGTCCCGAGGCGGGTTTCCTCATTGCAGAAAGCACTAGCGCCAACTTTGACTACGAGCACGCAGGAGAGATGCCCGAGTTCATAACAGCCAACCGCCAGACCCAACAATTCACGCTCAAGCCCAAGAACAAATTTGACTATGGCATTTCAGCGGGCATGGGCATGGAGTTCATCTCGCGCAACAAGAGTTCATTCAACCTTGAAGGACGCTTCTATTACGGCCTTCGCGACGTGTTCAGCAACCGCAAGACCGACACTTTTGCAGGATCGTCAAGCATGTCGATAATGTTAACGCTGGGCTACCACTATCGAGTTAAGTAACAGTTCACTACGAGTGCAATATCTTGTAGGCAAGTTCTTTCAGCAAGTCGTAAGAGTCTTGCCTTGACCCCATGCCCTTGCACCTCACGTCACACTCACGCAAGTAACCGATGATATTCACACACGCCTGGGTCGAGTAGTTGCGTGCAGCCTCCTTGAACTTACCCAGTCGCCACGCGCTCTTTGTCCCGGCGGCAGCCATCAAGGCGGCCTGCGACTGGTCCTTGCTTGCCCGCACAAGCAACACGCCCGAGAAGAAACTGAACAGCATAGCCACAACCATAGGCACAGGATTGTTCTTCGGGTTCTTCTGGTAATAGTCAATTATACGGTACACCTTAGCGGCATTACGGGTAATAATAGCATCCTCAAACTCAAAGTTGTTATAGTCCTTACTGATGCCTATATTGCGCTCTATCAGCTCTGGTGTGATTGCATTGCCTTCCTTCACTAGAAGTTTGAGCTTGTCCAGTTCACTGAACATGCGCGACAGGTCATTGCCTATGCAGTCGGCAAGCATCGTCACGCTCTTGAAATCAATATTGCACCCTATCGACGTCGCGTAGTTAGAAATCACGCCTTGCAGGTCGCGGCCGTCACGCACCTTGGCCGACGAGAACACGACACCGGTCTTTTCTTTTTTCAAGGTATCTACAAACGGTTTAGCCTTGATTGCGCCGTCTTTGTTGCACACCACGAGTATCGTGCTACGCAACGGATTCTCGGCATAGAGTTTAAACAGTTCCAGGTCCTTGTTATGACCACCGGCCTGCTTGTTCACATTCTGCGCCTCACGCAGCACCACAACCTTATACTGGGAAAATGCCGGATACTGCTTGCATGTGCTGATCACTTCGCGCACATTGGCATCGCTGCCATAGTATATCGACAAATTGAAATCACGCTCGTCCTCGCGCAGAGCCTTCTCAACTATAAGGTCGCTCAACTGGTCTATATAGTACGGTTCATCACCTTGCAGCAAATAAATAGGTTGGAATTTTCCCGCCTCAATTTCCTTGCGCAGGCTGAAATATGACACTGTTTCTTTTTTTTCCGCCATAGGGTTTGTTGTTATTTGGAGAATTATTCCTAAATTCGCACACAAATTTAACAAATAAATGCGACTTAACCTACCCGATTGCGATTTAAATGTAAAAAAAACTTCTCAAGGTCTAGTTATTTTTGACATCTTGAGAAAAAAGTTTGTGGCACTCACCCCCGAGGAATTTGTGCGACAACATTTTGTGCACTTCCTCATCAGCCACAAGCAATTCCCTCTCGAACGCATGGCAAATGAGATGTCGCTCGTCCAGAACGGAATCAAACGCCGATGCGACACCCTCGTGGCCGACAGGCAAGGCAACCCGCTTGTCATAGTAGAGTACAAGGCTCCCACAATCGAAATCACACAGAACGTATTCGACCAGATAGTACGCTACAACATGGTGCTGCGCGCACGATACCTCATCGTCTCAAACGGATTGACACATTACTGCTGCGCCATCGACTACGATAACGACACCTACAAGTTCCTCCCCGACATCCCCGACTACCAGCAATTACTATAAAAAAAACATTAGGGTCCGGTTTAAAAAAAAGAAAATATTTTTTTTGTGTTTTTATTGCTTCGCATAGGAAATGGCTTGCTCGGCAAGCAAAATATAAATATCTGATAGATAGAGTATTTTTATTTTGTGGACAGAGTCCACCATTTTAAGGGAGGTTCGTTGGTCGCGGCACGGGCTTTGCCCACTTACCGCTGCTCACACCCTTGAGCACGGTTCTTGGCGCGAGCCATAAACCTAAAGAAAATCATTTTCTTTTTTCCTACACAACCAAGCCCCCCTTTCTGACAATGGACTATATATGACGGTGTTTGAGGATGTTGGGGGTAATGTTGTGACTTTTAGCGGACACTAATAAAAAAAAACAGAGCCCGGCCCCAAAGCAGCCAGGCTCCAGTCTCTATAGAAAATCGCCAATTAAATATTCTTTATTTCAACTCCAGCCCCACGACATTCTCAACATGGTGCGTGTGCGGGAACATGTCCACTGGTTGGATTTCAACCACACGATACTTCACGTCAAGCATCGCGAGGTCACGTGCCTGCGTGGCAGGGTTACAGCTCACATACACGATGCGCTCCGGCTCGGCATTCAGTATCACATTCACAACATCCTCGTGCATGCCAGCACGAGGCGGATCCACAATCATCACCTCGGGGCGTCCGTGCTCGACCACAAACGCATCAGTGAGCACATCCTTCATGTCGCCAGCATAGAATAGCGTGTTGTCAATGCCATTCACGCGTGAATTGAGCTTCGCGTCTTCAATAGCCTCGGGCACATATTCTATACCTATCACCTGGCGAGCCTGGCGAGACACAAAGTTTGCAATCGTGCCCGTGCCTGTATACAAGTCATATACCAGTTCATTACCAGTAAGTTTAGCCATTCGGCGAGCCACTTTGTAAAGTTCATAGGCTTGCTTTGAATTTGTCTGGTAGAATGACTTGGGACCGATGCGGAACTTCAACCCTTCCATTTCCTCTTCAATATAGTCGCGGCCGCTGAACAAAATCATCTCCTGGTCGGCAATGTTATCATTCACCTTCAGGTTCACGACATATATCAAGCTTGTAATCTGCGGGAATCGTTCTTTAATTGCTCCCATCACGTCATCAATAGCAGCTTGATTGGGCTCGCTGAACACAACCACCAGCATTATCTCTCCAGTGCTTGCAACACGCACCATGATCATGCGCATTAAGCCCTCATTATTCCTGATGTCATAGAACGAATACCCCTGCTTCACGGCATAGTCGCGAATGAACAACCTTATCTCGTCGCTTATATCATCCTGCAGCCAGCATTGATTGATGTTAAGCACCTTGTCAAACGCCCCCGGGATGTGGAATCCCAGCGCATTGCGGTCGGGGAATTCAGCACCGCTCTCCAGTTGCTCGCGTGTGAGCCAGCACTTGTTAGAGAAAGTGAACTCAAGCTTATTGCGGTAGCGTTTCGTCTCAGCGCTGCCCAGTATAGGGTTAATCTCGGGGATTTCAATCTTTGCGATACGTTCCATTGCATCCACAACCTGCTGTTGCTTGCATTGCAGCTGAAACTCGTATGGCAGATGCTGCCACTTGCAACCGCCACACACACCGAAGTGCTCGCAGAACGGCTCCACGCGCAAATCGCTGGGTTTCACCATGCGGGCAATCTCACCCTCGGCAAAGCTATGTTTCTTGCGAGTAACCTTCAAGTCAATAATATCGCCAGGAGCGCCGTATGGCACAAACACCACAAGGTCATTCCAGCGGCCCAGGCTCTTACCCTCAGCCGCAACACCGGTAATCTCAAAATTCTCAACAACCGGCAGTACTTTTCTTTTTCTTGCCACGATAAAAATAATATTTTTTGCAAAAGTACAAAAAAAACACCACACCCGCAACAACCCCGACGCACCTCACCGTATTGTCTGTATAAAGTCCTTCTTGAGACTCATTGTAACCTCCGTTATCTTCGCTTGATCTTCTGAAACAGAAACCCAAGCAAGACTCTCTTCGGTGTAGAACTCTGTAAAACCAGCAATAGGTGTCCCATGATACACCACCAGCGGCTTGCCATCAGCGTCCACCACCTTGGTGTCAGGCATAGCCTTGGCAGCCGCATCACGAACCATCTCACCAGCCTTCTTCTCGCCCATGCCTTTGTGCGGCGGCAGTATCTTCACGCCACGCTCAGCAAGAATAGGCAACAGCGCAGGGGGCACGATGTCAAACTCAACACCGCGCTTCTTGAACTCCTTCTCCCAGTCGTCAGCCACCTCGTCCCATGGTACGATGCGCACTGGCTTGTCATAGCGCGACAGTATTAGTTGCTGCTTGCTGTTTGCCGTCGGCCAGTTATGCACGCCCACACTCTTGGCGGCCTTGTCTGCATGGTAGCCCTCGTCAAGGTCTGCCTGAGCAATCTCGGTCTCGATATAAACAAGGCTGGGACGTTCCCACGCCTGCCTGAACTGCTTGTTTATCTTGTTGGGACGATTGTGGATATAGGGGTTATAGTCCACATTACCCACTCGCTTGCCGTCGGGCTTCACAAGGTTTATCTTGCCGTTCTCGTCCGCAAGCTCAGGGTGTTCCTCGCTCTGCTCCCATTTGTTCATTTCAAAGCTCGAAGTCTTAGCAGTGCCCTTGCCGTTCAGTCCGTTTGCCATGGGCGAGCCCAGTGTGCCGTCCTCATTCAGCACCACATTGCGGTAACCTGGAATCTTTGGACTGTCTTCAAGCCACTTGATTGTTTCTGGATCCTCCACTATCGAGAACTCAGCAGCATCGCTGTGGTACTCGCTGTCAAGTCCCAGGTCGGTCCCCTCCATCAAGTCATACAGCACGCGGTCGGTAACGTCGTCGATGCTCTTCACATCCTCTATCTCAAAGAGGTTCACGCCCACCCACTGCCAGAACTCACGCAAAGCGCGCTTCATCTTCTCATACCAGGTAATAGCGTCAGCCTTGTCAAGGATGCCCTGTGCCTCGTCAATCAACTTCTGCGCCTCACGCTCCATGCGCTCGGCATTATCCTTGCCGCTGATGCGAGACAGTGCCTCGCTAGCCACAGCATCCTCGTTGCCCTTGATTGAAGAGTATGCAGGGTCGTTAACCACATCGTTCCACACAGGAGTGTCACGCAGCAGCTCCTTGATACGGCCCCACAGCTTCGGGTTCTTAGCCTGCACAGCCTTAGCCCACAAGTGTGTGTACTCGTGGATAGGAGTGTTCGGGTTAATTCCCTCCGGTGTCAAGTGAATGCGGTTACCCTCAGCCCAGCCATACACAGTGCCGCCAGGACGCTGCATGAACTCGATTTCAGTATTATCTGTAAAATTATTGTCCGAAAACTTGGTATACTCGCCATTTTGTACTATTTTTGCAACCAAATTCAAGTCGAGATATTCAACGTCAGCGAGATTGATTCGCTGTTTGTCTATCAAGTCTTGAATTTTTTTTGTGTTTCCACCAATTAGTTTTTTCTGCTGAATCCAATTCACCCACTCGTGTGTGTCTTTAGGAAACACATTTCTAATACTATTGATTTCAAGATGACGACCACCCACTACTGGATTAAGATAAAGGCCTACCAGGAAATTCTTCCCGTCCTTCTGAATATTTACAATGATGTTCCTTGCAGCATTGTTCTTGCCGTAATCAAATACCGCCACAGGATTGTTGATTGCTTCTACCAGACCCTTGATTTCTGACAACTCAAAATCGTGGCCAAATTCCGAAGATTTTTCTTTCAGTCTGGCTGCATTCATTTGTATTGGCAGATTAGGAATGCCACAAGCAAGCAACTTGTCGCTCGGCATTCCCATTTCGTAGATGTGCCCTTGTGGAAGGGTTCCGTCTATCTGCTGTTGTAGCTCGTTATCAAACTTCTCGCTCACATCCATCATCTCACCACTCATTCCAGCAGCCGCTCGTCCGGCTTCCTGAGTCTCCATCACCACGTCAAGCCCAGCGTTTTCACCAAGCGCAGTAATGATAGCCTCAGTAGCCGCCTGCTGCGCCTGGGTCGAGTTGTCGGCATCAATGTTGCCGACCTGGAACAAAGCCACCTTGTCATCCTCTTCACGCTCTTTCACAGTCTCAAAGATATTACGCATCAGGTCACCGAATGCTTCCACTTCCTTGGCTGTAGGATATGGGAAGCCGCTCAATGCCTGCGGAGTGTCGGCAAAGTTCTCGAAGCTCATCGGCTCTTTGTTAGGGTCAAGCAACGCCTTGTAGATAGCGTAGTTCATCTGCACCCAGCTGTCAGTGTTCGCACCGCGTGACAGGAAGGTGTTTAACTCACCATTTGCCTTAAGTTCCTGGTCCACCCATTCCGCAAACAGGCGTGCTGTCACCTCGTGCATCCTGCCCCAGTAGTCGCCACGCTCACGGCTGCGCTTGTAGTAGTCACTATCCTTAATCTTCGCCAGCATGTCATTAAAGGCAGTGCGCATTTCTTCTCGCATCGCAATGCTTTCTCTATCGGTTACCATGCCAAACGGTACCCCGGCACTACGAGAGAAATAGTTGTCAAGCGCATGCCACCACTCATGGGCAAGGCTTCCTGCACCGCGAGTCTTAGTGAGGTTGATTACTACCTCAGCAAGCTCGTAGTGCGCATTTGCCCAACCGCTGCCGCGAGAACCGAATGCAATACCCAGCTCTCCGTTAAGCGACAACGCACGGGGTGACACACCAAGCAATTTCGCAAGATCCATAAACGAATCATACGCCTGGTTCACTGCCATCTGGCGGTCTTTCTGGTTGGTCCAGTTGCCAAACTGAACACCCCTGAATCCAAATGTGTTCATGAAATCCTCCGCAGTCACATCTTTGCCGCCACGGTAGTCCTCGCCCAGACGGCTGTCCTCACCAGTGCTGAAATAGACAAATGCCTTACGTTGCGCCTCAGCCTCCTTGTATGCCTTGAACACTCTGTCCTTCATGCTATCGGCATACTCCTTCGCCTCTTTGCGGCTCTCAAAGTCACCGCGCAGTTCCAGCGGCATACCCATATTGTTAGCATAAGCCTCGTTGATATATACCGAGTAATTCCATGTCTTGCCGTCCTTCGTGGCCATTCTCACCGTGAGCATATCGTCAGCTGTGACCTCGCGTTTCTTTTTCTCGGTTTTGAGTGATGCGTTAGCCTTCTCGTTGGCTGATTCATAGTTCTCGTCAAGCCACGCCATGGCATCAGCTTTCGTATCAAATTCACCCTCACTCACCACACTGTACTCGTTGGTCAACGGATTGCAGAAGCGCACCACATAGCCATGCCTGCGCGACACGTCCCTTATCGGTGCTATATATGGTGATTGCTGCTTACCCTTACTGTTCAACTCAGCAACAAACCTGTCCGCCTCTTCTCGACTGTCAAACTCCTTGGTCTTGGCGCTCGAAATCGAACCATACACCACCCTATACCTTCCTGTCTCGGCATACTCAGTCTTGGTCGCAACTGCCGAGAACTCGCTCATAGGGTGCTTCACGTCACTGTCGCCACGCTTGACCTTGGCAAGGTAAACAAGTCTGTCTATGCCATCCTCTACAGAACTTACGGTGCTATATTGAGTCTTGCCCTGAGGGTTCGTTAATCTGTAACCAGTAAAACCAGTGACGGGCTTGAGTTCGGTAAACGGTAAGTCTAATTTCTCACCGGGCTTGTAGCCAAGGCGTGTCATCACCTCCATCATTACACGCACAGGGTTAGGAGTCCACTTGTCGCCCCATTCGTGAGTGTGGCCCTCATAGTCTGGGTTCAGCTCTTTCAAGCGGGCAAGTGTCTGCTCTTCCTCTTCCTGCTTGGGATATTCCATCGACAGCAACTTGTTCATAACCTCGTCGCGTGTCGCTTCGTCGGCCTCGACAAACTCCTTCAGCATTTGCAGTGTAGTGTGGGTCTGTTCCGCCCAACGCTCTACATTCGTCTTGTAACCCACACGATACTTTTTCCTACTCTGTTCGGTCTTAGTGAGTGTAGGCTTCTTCGCATTGATTCCGGCAGCGAATATAGCTTCAAAGAATCTCGCATCCTCCTCTCGCAAGGCACCGCTCTCAACAGCCTTAGCGAGGTTGGGATTCTTGTAGGCCTTGCCAAAGGGCAGCTCTACAAGACTTGCCACGCTTGCATCATCAAGAGCCTTGGCAATCTCAGCTCGCATGTCCTTCCTCGCACCTGCAAGCTTCTCGCCCACATCCTCAATTTTCTCGCCCGTCGGCTTCGCCTTCTTGCGACGGTTCTTTTCGCTTTTTTCTTGGTCAAGTGAAGAATTATTCGTAACTTTGCCGCCAGAAGACAAGTCGTTCGTAGGGCTGGAAAGGACACCAGCCTCTTCCGATTCGGAAGGCAGTATGAGGAGCTGTCCGTCCTCACGTTCGGCTTGTCTTTTTAATGTTTCAAGCGCAGGCGTGTCGATATAGTGCCAATGTACTATCTCGGCATTTTCTTTTACTGGACTTAGTTCGATAAGAACAAGGCGGTTCTTTCCTTCTTTATCTTTGGTGTTTATTACAACCCAGTTATATGGACGCTTTGCCTTTTGATTCTGTCCGTATAGGTCTGGAGTGTACAATGCGGCTTCAAGTATCTCTCTGCTATTATCTGGAGTGAGGTCGCTGTGACGTTCTGCATTACGCTCAAAGATATTCTTCTTGATGATAACAGGCTTGCCATTTGCACCGATAGCCTCATCAACTGCCGCAG
This sequence comes from Sodaliphilus sp., assembly GCF_045598405.1. Classification (NCBI taxonomy): domain Bacteria; kingdom Pseudomonadati; phylum Bacteroidota; class Bacteroidia; order Bacteroidales; family Muribaculaceae; genus Sodaliphilus; species Sodaliphilus sp. Next base: position 8,682 of record NZ_JAZLLZ010000113.1, on the reverse strand, counting down.
GCAATGCAGGAAGCTCTACACTACGAGTAGGTGCAGAGAAGTCTTCATCGGTTATCTCGTCGATAGATGAAAGCTTCTCCAGCTTCAATGTTCCGTCCTCGTTAAGAGGGTTGCCTTGCTCGTCTGTCTTCTCTGCACTTTTTTGTTCAACCTCCTTGCGGTTATTGTTCCTGGCTTCAATTATCTGCTCCTTTGCTTCCTCGGCTTGCTGCGCTATCTGCTGCTCTCGCACAACAGTCTCGGCAGTGTCCATCGAGTTAATAACGTTCTTGTCAAAGTTTGCAACATCAATCACACGCACCTCGTCGTATGATGTCATTTCGTTTGCCCAGCCATTCTCCTCCACCTCGGGAAGGTCACGGGCTCCATTGTAGAACGACTTGAGGTAAGGACGTATCACGTCGCCCAAGTCATCAATCATAGCCTTGGCAAACTGGGTAAACTTCCTTGCACCTTTCTCAATGTGATACACCGCCATTTCAGTACCGATAGCAAGCATTTCAGGGTCAACACCCACGTTGAGCTGGCTCAGTTTTTTATTCATGCGAGCCTTCAACTGCTCATAGCGTTCATCGGTCACAAGTTTGTTGCCACTTTCATTCTGCTTTCCCTTCGGGGTTTCCTGTTGTTCCTGCTTAGCAACAGGCTCAACTTCTGTAGCACCCCTCATGTCTTCGAGTGATACCGGCTGAGCATCTGCTATCGCTTTATCATTACCGGTAACAAGGTCGGCATGTTTCTGTGCGGCTTCATTCTGTGCATCAGTAGGATTGGCATCAGTAACAGCCTCTGCTGCTGCGATGGCAGCTTCCTCTGGTTCTGTTCCCAGCGTTTCTCCGCTGGGCTTCGTTTCCTCGGGCTTTACTTCTGGTTTTCCTTCACTGCTTGTGCCAGCAGCGCCATCTTGTTGAACGCTGCCTTTTTGCTTTTGGGTGTTTCCTTCTTCTTTTCCATTGTTGATAATATTGATTACTTCGTTAATAATATCTTTCTTGCTCTTCACGCCACCGCTCCACAGTTCCAGCCGACCTGCGGCCGCATCAGCCGCCTTGGTGTTATAGGCGCGTATCACATTCTTCAACCTTGTCACGCGGTTGTCATTAAGCACATCGGCAATCATCAGCATGGTGGCATTGTTAAAGTCACCTGCTGTTGCTCCGTCATCAAGCTGGAACAAGTTACCCTGGCGAGCATACGGGCTTACCATGTCACCAGCCTTGTAGCCATGTTTGCGTGCATTGTAAGCAAGAGCGATAGCGTCGGCAAGCTCCTGCTCCAGCGAGTAGTCCTTGCCCAACTTCAAGTTGTTGGTAATCTCGGCAAGAGCACTAAGCACGCTTTGACGCAACGACTTGTACTCGGTCAACATGCGCTCCACATAGGTTCAACGACACATCAAGTTGACAGTAACACAGGCTAAAAACAAAAACAATTTTCCACTCGCAGTTGTATTAAAATCTTAAAAAATCAATATATATAGTGTATCAAATTGCATATTTGCGATTTTTTAAGTAAATTTGCAGTCTAATTTGTATAATAGTATAGTTACGTTTTATTGCTACACTTTATATTTATTATAGAAAATAATTTATTTCTAAAATAAAAATAGATAAATGAAAACAATTTACACATTCGGAAACGGCTGCGCTGAAGGAACCGCTAAGATGAGAGATCTCCTCGGTGGTAAAGGCGCCAATCTTGCCGAGATGAATCTTATCGGAGTCCCCGTGCCTCCCGGTTTCACAATCACTACCGACGTTTGCCGCCTCTACAACAAGGAAGGCCGCGAAGCAGTGGTTGAATTAATCAAAGAAGACGTTAAGAAGGCTGTTGCTCACATTGAGAACCTCACTGGCAACAAGTTCAACGATCCTTCAAATCCCCAGCTCGTATCTGTTCGTTCAGGTGCTCCCGTGTCAATGCCCGGTATGATGGACACCGTCCTCAACCTCGGTATCAACGATGCTGTTGCCGAGACTCTCGCCGAGAAGTCTGGCAACCCCCGCTTCGCTTGGGACAGCTACCGTCGTTTCGTGCAGATGTATGGCGACGTTGTGCTTGGCATGAAGCCCAAGAACAAAACCGATATCGACCCCTTCGAGGCTATTATCGAAGAGGCAAAGAAAGCTAAGGGCGTTACATTCGACACCGAGCTCGATGTTGACGACCTCAAAGCACTCGTTGTTAAGTTCAAAGCCGCTGTTAAGGAAAACACTGGCAAGGACTTCCCCGAGAGCGCTTGGGATCAGCTGTGGGGCGCTATCTACGCTGTATTTGACAGCTGGAACAACGACCGCGCTATCCTCTATCGCCGCATGAACCAGATCCCCGAGGAATATGGTACTGCAGTTAATGTTCAGGCAATGGTTTACGGTAACATGGGCAACAACTCTGCTACTGGCGTTTGCTTCTCTCGCGACGCTGCTACTGGCGAGAACCTGTTCAACGGTGAGTACCTCATCAATGCACAGGGCGAGGACGTAGTTGCCGGTGTGCGCACACCCCAGCAGATCATGACTGAGGGTAGCCGCCGCTGGGCTAAGCTCCAGGGCATCAGCGAGGAAGAACGTGCCGCTAAATATCCCTCACTCGAGGAATCAATGCCCGAGTGCGCTGCACAACTCGTTGAGACACAGAAGAAGCTCGAAGACCACTACCACGATATGCAGGACATGGAGTTCACTATCCAGAACGGCAAGCTCTGGCTGCTCCAGACTCGTAACGGCAAGCGCACTGGTGCTGCGATGGTTAAGATCGCTATGGACCTCCTGCGCGAAGGCCAAATCGACGAGAAGACCGTCCTTAAACGCATGGAGCCCGAGAAACTCGACGAGCTTCTCCACCCCGTGTTTGACAAAGCAGCTATCAAGAACGCACAGGTGATGGCTAAGGGTCTTCCCGCATCTCCCGGTGCCGCTTCAGGCCAGATTGTATTCTTCGCTGATGATGCCGAGGCTTGGGCTGAACGCAAGAAGAAAGTTGTCCTCGTCCGCATCGAGACTTCTCCCGAAGACCTCCGCGGTATGGTTGTAGCACAAGGTATCCTCACAGCACGCGGCGGTATGACTTCACATGCTGCTGTTGTTGCTCGCGGTATCGGCAAGTGCTGCGTATCAGGCGCAGGAACTATCCAGGTTGACTACAAGGCTAAAACCGTAGTCATGAACGGCAAGACTTATAAAGAAGGTGACTGGATTTCACTCAACGGTAGCACCGGTGAAATCTACGACGGAGCAGTTGCAACAGTTGACGCTGACCTCAGCGGTGACTACGATGCAGTAATGCGCCTCGCCGACAAATATACAAAGATGCAGGTTTACACCAACGCTGATTCTCCCCGCGATGCTAAGCAGGCTCGCCGTTTCGGCGCTACAGGTATCGGCCTGTGCCGCACCGAGCACATGTTCTTCGAGGGTGACCGCATCAAGGCTATGCGCGAAATGATTATCGCTCCCGACGAGGAAAGCCGCCGCGTAGCACTCGCCAAGCTGCTTCCCGTTCAGCGTGGCGACTTTGAGGGCATCTTCGAGGCTATGGACGGTTACGATGTGACAATCCGCCTTCTCGACCCCCCTCTGCACGAGTTCGTACCCCACCAGCTCGCTACAATGAAGGAGCTCGGAGAAGAGACAGGCCTCACACTGGAGCAAGTTAAGAGCATCTGCGACGGTCTTGAGGAGTGCAACCCCATGCTGGGTCACCGTGGTTGCCGTCTGGGTAACACCTATCCCGAAATCACCGAGATGCAGGCACGCGCCATCATCGAGGCTGCCCTCAACATGAAGGCCAAGGGTGTTGATGTTCATCCCAAGATCATGGTTCCCCTCGTAGGCGAACTCAAAGAAATCGAAATGCAGGCCGGCATCATCAACCGCACTGCCCAGAAGGTATTCCAAGAGCGCGGTGAGACTGTTGCCTACAAGGTAGGTACAATGATTGAGATTCCTCGCGCAGCCCTCGTGGCTGACCAGATCGCACAGGTTGCCGACTTCTTCTCATTCGGTACTAACGACTTGACACAGATGACCTACGGTTACTCACGCGACGATGCTCCCAAGTTCCTTGGCAAGTACAAAGAACTCGGCATCCTCAAGGTTGATCCGTTCGCAGTTCTCGACCAGACCGGCGTTGGCCAGCTCGTTGAGATGGGTACTGTTAAGGGCCGTCAAACCAAGCCCGAGCTCAACGTGGGTATCTGCGGTGAGCACGGTGGTGAGCCCTCATCAGTTAAGTTCTGCGCACGCCTCGGCATGAACTACGTATCATGCTCACCCTTCCGCGTGCCCATCGCCCGCCTCGCTGCCGCGCAGGCAGCAGTAGAAGAATAAACGAAAAGTGCTGAAAATTAGTGACATACGAGGCAAGTATCTGGCAAACAGGTACTTGCCTCGGTTCTTTTTAGTACATTCTGCACATCCCTCAAGCAGTCCATGACGCATATGCCTTACATATGTCTTACACTAAAATGGCTCGCGTCTTACACTAAAAAAATGGTGCTGCTAAAGTGAGAACTTAATTCAAATTTAATAGTCACTAATTTTAATCAGTATGGTAAACATTAAAGCAACTGTCAGAATCAAGACAAAAAGCGGAATCTACCCTGTTTACATCCGCTTTACAAAGAAAAAGCAAACGTCCTATATTAAGACAGCCTGGGTTGTCAATGAGAAAGGTCTAAGCTCTAACAAAGAAATAACTGATCCTTACGTTATCCAACAGACTTCTTCTTTGATTGAAACCTATTGCCGACAGCTCAATCTTGTTGATTCTACAAATTGGTCAACAAGTGAGGTTGTTAGGTATCTCTCAGAGTTCAATAATGACATTTCCTTTTCCGACTATGCAAGAAAGCATATTGACAAGTTGATTGGTCGAGGACAGGAACGTACTTCTCGAAACTACAAATGGGCTATACAGCACATGGAGAGATTCGCAGAGACAGATAACATCATGTTTTCTCGTCTTACATCTGCTTTCCTTAACCGATGGATAGAATCTCTTGCAGAGACTAACCGTTGCAAAGAGCAATATCCAGTTTGCATGAGAGAGGTGTATAAGGCTGCCATGAAGGAGTTCAATGATGAAGAACTAGGCATTACAAAGCTCAAGAACCCTTGGATAAATGTAAAAATTCCAAGAAGTGATATTCCTGAGAAGCGTGCCATTCCTGCAAGCAAGCTTCGTGCATTCTTCAATGTCGTACCAGACAGAAGCAGATTCACAAACCCTCTTATGGAGGTTGGTCAAGATGTTGCTTTGATTTCTTTCGGTATGTGTGGACTCAATGCGGTTGATATATTCAACGCGAAGAAAGATCAGTACCTCAATGGAATCTTCCATTATGAGCGTCAAAAGACAAAAAAGACTCGTTCAGATAATGGCTATTTTGAGGTTCGTGTGCCAGAGTTCATCAAGCCTACCTTCGAGAAGTACCTTTCCAAGGATCCAAAATCTCCTTGGTTATTCAACTTCCATGAGCGTTTGTCCACTTCCGACTCTTTCTGTGCAAATGTGAATATTGGAATTAAGCAGATTTGGGAAAAAGTCGAGGAAGGCTATAGAGCATCATTGTATTCATTCCGCCATAGTTGGGCTACAATTGCACAGAATGAATGTGGCGCTACCTTGAATGAAGTGGACTTTGGTCTCAACCACTCCATTAACAAAATGGCTAAGGTCTATGTGAAGGTTGATTTCACTCCTGCGTGGATTCTCAATGAAAAGGTTCTTGATTTCATTTTCTTTACAGATAAAGAATCTAAGCATGTTGAGAAGGAAGATAACACATTCGAGAAGATCTCAAAATACAATAACGTACGTGCGGAGGCATACGTGATGGGCAAAAAAGTTTGTGCTCTTGAAGATACAGGCTTCTCTAATGTAGATCAGGTTATGGACAAATTGGTTACCCTACTCCCTAAGAAAATCAAGAATGCTCGTGTTCAATTTAAGATTACGAATGTTGACAAGAATCTTACCCAAATGTATCAGAGATTGATTTCGTAAAATATTCAATCTCTCTTTAACAGAAAAACTCAGATACGGTGCAATACCATATCTGAGTTTTTTCGTTTCTAAAGTAACCCCTACAGAGTATAATTCTGTGTTACGCTTGCAAGTTGCTGTAGGTCTGTAAGCTTATAACGCTTTTTGCCAGGGGAAATTCTACACGGCATAAGCTTGCCGTTTCTGATCCATCGTTCTACATCAGCCCTGCCAAACATCCTGAATGCTTGTGCTTGACTGACTTCAAGTTGACCTTTCTCTATCTGATGAACTCTTAATGCAATCTTTGTTGCAAGGTCATCAACGAACTGTAAATACGAGACGGTCGTGTCGGAAAAATGCATTTCTTTATTATCATCCATTGTGGTATGTCTTATGATTTTGTTACACGAAAAGGAGTGGCTACCTCCGTACTTGAATCGATTCTTGTGCAAAGGTAGCCCCTGTAAATCATAAGCGTGCCACTATCAACTATATAGGATTGGATATATAGCAGTTATATAGGCATCCTTCTTTCAGTTGATAGGATTAGTTGCATTTTACAGACTTTCTTTCAACTTCTTAACGAAAGAGTCACATGTGTCATAAAAGCCCAGCTCGCTGTCTGGCTTGTCAGAGTTAGGTTTCTTGCCAAGGCTTGCATTTCTCGCCTGTGCCAATCCGCAACGAAGCTGTGAAGCACGGAGAGGCTGATTGTTTGAAGACGATGATACAAGCTTGTTCTCCTCGATGATCATCTGCCATGCATGAGGAATAAGACCTTTCTCGCGAAGTTTCCCGAAGAAGAGAGCAACATTTCGGTTGACTGTAGCCTGAAGAGGATGAGACAACTTACATTCAAAGAGGTTCTTGATTTCTTCCTCGGATGCTTCTGGTTGGAATAACGTTGCGGATTTCGCAAATCCTCTGATAAGACTAATCTGCTCATCATTGAAATGAGCCAGGAACACAGGTTCTGGCTCTACGATTTTCATTCCTTTGTTGAACAGATTGTCCATCTGAAGAAAATCTTCCTCTGTAAATGAATACTTTGAGAAGAATGATTCCACAAGATCAGTGCGATCTTCAAGGAGTTCCTTCAAGGCGAAGACATGCATGGCGTGAAGTCTGATTGCTTCCTCGCTCATGCACACACATGGAAGATGATAGGAAATGAAATCATTCACATAACGAGAATAAGCCTTCTCGCCGTTCTTGATTTCTGACTGGTACTGCTCATAGGCAGCACGATACAGTTGCCAAAGCTCGTTCTCTGGCAACTCTTTCTCTACTTTCTTGGTACAGCTTAGACAGCTTGGACACAAAAAGAGAGAGCACGGAGTTGTTCTTTAACCGTTTCATTTTCTTTTTGTGTAATAAAAAGGTTATTAAAAATGATTATTATGACACGTATGAGCGTGTCGTTTTAGTTTGTATTTTCTTTTACTAAATCCATTGTTTCTTGGTTTCAAGAATGTGCTGCAAAGTTAAGTGTCTATTGTGCAGCCTATCTTCACCGTTGGAAGAAAAATAGTTTATTCCTTGATAAATGCTTGATTTTAGATGGTCTTATACCTTATCAGCGTGCAAAAAAGTAGCTAAACTGCCAACAAAACCAACCAAATGAAACGAACAAGCCTATATAATGGCGAAACATAAAAATCCTATATAGCACGCTTTTGAACGATTGCCATTTTCTGCCCTTACCTTTGCACCCGAATCGGTTCACTATTGAGGGTGGCTCCCTCATTGTCTAACTTATAAATGCTCAAATCTATGGCAAAGAAAGAAATCGAACTCTTGTCAAAACGTGTTCAATCTTTGGAAATCCTGGTCAAAGAATTGAAGCTTGAGGTTGTCCTGAAGCGTATCAAGTTTATAGAAGAAACACTCTTCTCTACGAAGGATATTCTGAATGCAAAGGAAGTCTGCCTTTATCTCGACATATCGCAGAGCCTTCTTTACAAACTTACAAGCAGTGGTGAAATTCCTCATTTCAAACCACGAGGCAAAATGGTATTCTTCGAGAAGAAGGAACTCGTAGAATGGATTAAAAAGAATCCTTGCTATGGTTCCACGGATATTATTGAATCTCCCAGTCCAGAACTTAACAGCACTGATAACAATGAAGAAGATACCCAAAAAGAACAGCATTGATGGCTCCAATCTGCCAGATTCAAAGATAGCTGAACTCCTTGACCGATGCGCAATCTCAGTCAAAGGCATCAAGAGTAAAACAAAAAAGAAAAAGAAAGATGGAAAACAAGAACAATAAGAACAGACAGGACATGTCAAATAAGCAGTCGGAACACCAATCGCTTGAAGTGTCCATGCTTAACAAGGATAGTTTCAGTGATGAAGAATTGGAATCTTATCTTTCCAAAGGTGAAATCAAGGCAACAGATAAAATCACTATTCCACCCAAGATTCTATTTGTTGGAGATTGTACCATCGCTACTTTTGGCAACTTTAGTGCTTCTACAGGAAAAGCAAAGAGTAAGAAAACCTTCAATATCTCTGCGATGGTTGCTGCAGCTGTTACCAATTCTACTGTTCTGAACTACAGAGCCTGTCTTCCTGAAGGCAAGCGTAATATCCTCTATTTTGATACAGAACAAAGTAAGTTCCATTGCCATAGTGTTTTGGAACGTATTTACAAGCTCTCTGGACTATCTCTGAAAGAGGATGATCCTCGTC
>NZ_JAZLLZ010000112.1:0-11968 GCF_045598405.1 Sodaliphilus sp. | reverse complement strand
CAGACTCATCCGCTCCAAATCACATCGCAATTAGAGAACCGCCGTATGCCGAACGGCACGTACGGTGGTGTGGGAGGTCGGTAAATGTGAAAGTAGGAGGCAAATGCCTTTTGTGATTAGCATTTACCTCCTACCCGATTGTTACCGAAACATAATTATCGTTTTTCAATAATTTTTTTTCTGTTTTTTCTTTGGTGATAGAAAAATATTAATTATCTTTGTACCGAAATTAATTATCGTAAAACAATAATTTTAGTTTATTAAACAATCATTATGGACAATAAAATCTTGAAATCAAGCAAGCTCGTTTGTCTCCTGGCGCTCATCCCTTGGGGGCTGTGGACATTAGTCATTATCTTGAGATTATTGCGGTTTGCGGGGCTTATCAACTTTAATGTGTATCTGGGCATTGACATTGCTCCCATTGTGTGGTATGACGATGAGGCTATCGTTGCTCAATACGTTGAACTTGCAGGATATGCCATTACAAACATTGTAATGATAAGCATGGTTTTCATGTTTATCTTCAAGAGTTTGAAAGGTATGGACGTGAATGAGGTTTTTACCCGCAGCAATGTAAGGCTCCTGTATGTGATGGCGGCAGTGTCTTTCTTTTATGAATTATTCGTGGCAAACCGCGGCATCTTGTATGGGTCTCGCGAGGTAGTGCTCGACACGGCCCCGTTTACCACTCCGCTCGTTGTGCTTGTTGTTGCAGTGTTTTACCGCCTCGCTCTGCATGCCTACGAAGAAAATCGCTTAACCATCTAAATCACATTGACCATGAGCATTATTGTAAATGTAGATGTTATGATGGCTAAACGCAAGATGTCATCACAGGAACTGGCCGAGAAAATAGGTATCACTCCGGCCAACATGTCGATTCTCAAGACGGGCAAGGCCAAGGCAATACGCTTTTCCACACTCGAAGCCATCTGCAAGGCACTTGACTGCCAGCCTGGTGACATCCTCGAGTTCCGTAACGACGAGTAAAAGAAAGTTTAGTTACTTGTGAGGATTTTTATTGCAGTGTCGATGAGGGTGTCGTGGTGACGGGCTGTGTCGTCGTCGCTTTGGTCAACGCGCACATCGGGTTCGACGCCAAACTCTGTGAGCTTGTGGTTTTTGTCGTAGATGGGCGCTGCCGAGAATCGCACGTTCCACCCGTTAGGTATCTCGCTGGTGAATGGCAGGCCGCATCCACCGCCAGTGACATCTCCCACGATGGTGACACCTGGCAGCGACTTCATGATTGACACGAAGTTGTTAGTTGCACTGAACGAGCCGCGGTTGGCCAGCACGACGATGGGCTTGAGGTAATGCGTGTGGCTGCGTGTGGGCTCGAAATAGTAGGGGTAGGGTTCACTGAATGCGTCGTGTGCTGGGCCTGTCTTGTGGCTGATGTAGCCTGCCAGGGTGCGCTCGTCGATGAATCGGCTCACTAGGGTTTCCACGTTGGTGAGCAGTCCGCCGCCGTTGCTACGCACATCGATGATGAGTCCGTCGGCTGTGGCGAGGTAGTTGAGGATGAGGTCAAGGTTGCCCTCACCAATGCCGCTGGAGAAGCTGCCGTAATACATGTAGCCGATGTTGTTTTCCAGAATTTGATACTTGATGCCCGAGGCGCGGCGGTAGTCGAAGTGGAGGTAGTGTTCGTCGATGAGGCGTTCGTCGTAGTTGACAGGATATTTCTCCCATATCCAGTATCGTGACACATCGTGGGCAGCAGCTAGGTTGGTGTGCCCGTCTTGCAGTTCCTTGAGCATGTCGCCGCACAGGGCGAAAAGCTCTGTGCTGGTCATTCCGGCAGTTATCTTGCTGCGGTAGCGTGCACGCACGTCGTTCCAGTCCACGTCTTTGTACCGGAAAAAGCAGTAGTGCTCATCCATGACTTGCCACAGGGCATCGAAGTTGCCCAGCGCCGTGTTGGCATGCTCGGGCTCCTCGGTGCATCCTGCCGCCACTACTGCTAGGGCTGCAATCAGAAATATTCTGAATAATCCTTTCATAACCGTTTGTGTTGAGAGTAGTTAATCCTCAATGAGACAAACTCTTTTCATCCCCTGAAAAACATCGTGACAGCATCAGTCGTTGGCTGATCCTGAATAGCGGCTGTACTCGTTGCCCTTGAAGTCGTAGTATTTCTTCAGGAGCGCATAGTCGTCAAGTGTTACCTTAATGCTTGAGTACCAGTTGAGGTCTTGGTTGACTGCTATTGAATAGAGTCCTTTGATCTCGTTGTTAGTGAGCAGTATTGAACTGTTGGGCATGATGCTCTGGCCCGGAGCGGTGACTCGTATCAGTTCCTTGCCGGTGCTGCGCTGCGACACCACGAACTCAACGTTGTAGTCGCTGCCGTCGATGTGCTTGCTGCTGCTGTTGGTCACGTTATTAGTCATGTAGCAGTTGGTAGTGCCATTGTTGTTATTCCAGTAGTAGCGACCATTAGACACCGAGAGGAAAAGGTTGTTGATCTGGTAGTTCTGTCCTTTGAGGTAAGTGATGAAACCACCGTTCTTTCCCAGCATTGAATAAATGCGCTGGTCAGAGATTTTGGTCATGGGCATGCCGGTGCCTTCGGCAATGGTGTAGAAGATGCTGGGAAATTCCACCGCCATGCGTGAGTCGATAATTTCGCACACGTTGTCGTTGCAGCGGAACACAAGTTTCACTTTGTCCATAGTAGCCTCAAAGATGGAATCACCCTTGATGGCCACAACCTCAACTTTGTCGTCGTTGATATGGTCCACAAGATGGCAGTCGTTCATCTTGCCCAGTTTTTCATACATGTCGCGACACGCCATTTCGTCGCCGTTGTTAGCTGCTTCGGCAAAGCGTTTGGCTGCGTCGGCTACCTTGTCCTCACGGCTGCCGCATGCACTCAACGTGAGCAGGGTGGTGAGCAGTGAGATGAAGAGGAAATACTTGGTTTTCATCATGATGATAGTGTTTTTAAATGTCGTATTCTATGTCAGACTTGCTCTTTTGCTCAGTTTTGCTGCCGAAAAGGCCACCGAAGATGCTCGAAAGCTTCTTCTTGATAGTTCCCAGGATGGAAGTGTCTTCCTCAATGGTGATGTGAGAGTATGTGGTTGAGAAAGATTCTTGCAGGGAATATTTGCCCTTGTAATAGGTGAGTTCGGCAGTTCCGTCGCCGTCAAATTCTTTCTTGAGTCGTATGTCTTCGTAATTGACTGTTTCAAAGTTGGGTGAGTAGCATGTGTATTTAGCGAGAGTGCCGTCCTCATTGTAGGTGTACTTGTCAAAGCTCATGCTGTCGTGGCCGTAGTCGTCGGTGAGCCCGAAGCAATATTTGGCTGTGAGTTTGCCAGTCTCGGGAGAGTACTCGTAGCGCACCTTGCTGTTTACCTGTGGTGCTCCGTCATATTTCACAGTCTCAATGATTTCCAGCGTGTCGCCCTTTTCGTTGTACTTATAGGTCTTGATGTTCTCGCTTTCGGTGCTATATGCAGTCTTGTGCGTCAGCAGGCGTCCGGCGTTATCGTAGGAGAACGTCTCGTCGCAGAAGTATTCGTCGGTCCATATGTAGGTGGTGTGCTTTTTCTGGAGGTTGCCGTTGGCATCGTAGGTGAGGGTGCAGGTGGGCTTGCCATTGCTCTTCACGCCAGCGAGTTTGCCTTGTGCATTATAGGTGTAGGTTTCTTTAGTGGGGCCATCCAGGACGTAGCTGCGCACATAGTCTTGAAATTCAGTGCGGAATGATCCGCTGGTCTTATCAGAGAGGTCAACATACTCAAAGCTGCCGTGCTCATAGTCGGGGTTATAATAGGTGCGTGCAACGAGATTGCCGTTTTTGTCATATTCAAAGTCGTCGAGCAGGTTGGGGAACTCAATTTCGCCCTCGCCCTCGGCTCCGTAGCGACTGCACACATACTTGTGTGACAGCTTGCCCTCGTCGTCGTAGGTGAACATTATTTTCCGCATCACTTCCCATGAGCCATCATTGTAGAAGGAAGACATATAAGTGAGCGTGTCGCCGTTCTCGTTATAGGTGTAAGTTTCCTTGTTTGAAGGACTTCCGTCATATTTGCAAGTTAAAGAGATTAGGCGGTTGTTTTCGTCATATTCATAGACATTCTTGTTGGTTGACCCATATTCGCCTGTGGTTGTTGTGGTCTCGGCGAGAAGTGTTCCGTTCTCGTCATACTCGTAATCCACAGTGTTCTTGAAGTTATTAAATTTTGTAACAGCTTGCTTAATCAAGGTCTTTGGTTCTGGTTTAGAACAGCTGGTGATTACAAGCGCCATTGCCATTGCGGCGATTGATAGTGTAAGAGTTGATTTTTTCATAATTATAGTATGGTTTTATGTTTATTATCAAGTAGTTCAGAATGCTGTGACTGTGCGTGCCGGAGGGTTCTTGGCTCCCACCGAGAGGAAGTCTCCGCCCAGGCCTATTACCAACGCGTGTGATGAGTGGCGCGTAGTGAGGTTGTTGATGCTAGAGCTCATGCCATGGTGACGGTACCCCAGTCGCAGGATTGTGCCTCCCAATCTAAGGTCGGCACTCACGAGGTTGTTTATTTCCAAGCGTGAGCCGGGCCATGCCACGTGGACGAGGCCGCTGTGGTTGCCCACGTAGATTTCATAGTAGGACTCGTCGTAGTCGGGCGAATAGAATGCCCCGATGACGGGTGCCGACATCTGATAGCTGAGGGTGACTGGTAACTTGCCTATCTTGACTGGATAGGCGGCACAGCCGGCAATGCCTATGCCCGCATGGACCTTCACCGAGCAGATGTTGTTAGAGTTGCGCGGGTTGTAGATGACACCTCCGTGCATCATTGCGGCACCGCCTCCCATGAGCTGCAACCCCGGGACTATCACGTCTCGCCAGCGGCGCATGAGTGCCCAGCGTGCATCGATGTAGAGGCCGTGCATGGTGTTGTTGCCCGCGATGTTGTGCACGTTGTCATACTCCATGCCCACATCGAGGGTTCGCACCCATCGCTCGGGATCGTGCCCCAGGGCCTGCATGTGCTGGTAACCCAGCCGCAAGTTGGTGCCCTTGTAGGTGATGGGGGAGAGGTAGGTGTCTTGCATCGCCACTGTGCCCACGTCGGCCGTGAAAATCGATTTCATGGGCCGCGCAACGTTGCCGTCGCTGCCATTATCCTGGGCGGCGACGCTTGCAGTGCCTGTGGCGATGGCGACCATGACGGCCGCCACGCGCATGCTATTGCTTACTATCTTCGGCAGTAGTTTCTTCATTGTTCTCCTCGTCGTTTCCAAAGAGTTGCCACTGTCCTGTCTCTGTGTTGAGCGTGGGGGCAGGAGGTTCGGGAGCAGGCTCGGCGGGTGCTTCAACTTGAGTCTCTTCGACCAGAGCATCTTCTAGTAGTTCTTCCTCTGGAACTTCGCGAGGTTCAATCTCGGTGACCTCGGCGATTTCATAGTTAGACACGCGCTTGCCCTTGGCCTTGAAGCTCTTCACGGCGATAAATTCCTCGGCATCGATCACCAGTGGTTCGCGAGCCTCGTCGGCACCGCCAAACTTGACATTGAACCGTGGGTATTTCTCGTCGCTGAGCAATACAAGGCGTGACTCCTCGTTGGCTCCGTTCATGCTCTGTTTCTTGGCGTTGTCCTCAAGCGGGAATCGCTTCACGTAGAGGTAGCCTTGGTCGGCATCGTCCACGATAGCAGTCCACACCTTGCCTTCAACATATTTCTCGATGCGCAAGATACCTTCCTCGTAGTGGTTGCTTGCGTCGCTCGATGTGGTGTAGAAGTCACCGTTTTTCATGACCACAAGGATGCGGTCCTCGCCGCCGAAGAGGCCCAGCGAGCGTCCGTGTCCCTCATAGTTGATGCGCAGGATGTCGGGGTCGAACCACACCTCGCGGTCGCCCAGCGTGGATGCTCCGGCACTCTTGAGCGAGACGCGCTGCACCTCGTTCTTGGTGACGATGTTGCCTCGCGACTGCTTGCCCTTGATGGCGAGCTCGGCAAGGTCAACGTCAAACTGCAGCACCTTGAGCCTGAACTTGGGCTTGAGGGTGATGCGCAGCACCTCGGCCTCGCCGTTGGGGTTGGCGGTGAACCACATCACCTTGCTGCCGGGCTTGCCCTGGGTGAGGTCATACTCCTTGTCGCGGGTGATGCCGGTCACGGCAAAGCGCTTCATGAACACTGTGCCGCCCTTGCCGTCCTGGTAGAGCACGTTGTAAACGGTGCGTGAGTCGTTGCGGTTGAACACGTTGAGGTATATCACGTTCTTGCCCACATAGAGTTTCTCGGCCACCTTGGTGACCTTGTACTTGCCGTCCTTGTAGAAGATGATGATGTCGTCGATGTCGCTGCAGTTGCACACAAACTCGTCCTTCTTCAGGCCGGTGCCTATGAATCCGTCAGCGCGGTTGATGTATAGTTTCTCGCTAGCCTCGGCCACCTTCGACGCCACGATGGTGTCAAACTCGCGTATGATGGTCTTGCGCGGGTACTTGTGGCCATACTTGGCCTTGAGTCCCTCATACCAGTTGATGGTGTGCTCCACGAGGTGAGCGAGTTTGTAGTCGATGTCGGCAATGCGCTCATTAAGAGTGGCGATGTAGTTCTCGGCCTTCTCGATGTTGAACTTGAGGATGCGCGCCATCTTGATTTCCATGAGCTTGAGGATGTCATCGGTAGTCACCTCGCGAATGAACTGCGGCTTGAAAGGCTCCAGTCGCTTGTCGATGTGAGCCACGGCTGCGTCCATGTTGGGCGCGTTTTCAAACTGCTTGTCCTTGTAGATGCGCTCCTCGATGAAGATTTTCTCGAGCGACACGCCGTGCAGGGTCTCCAGCGTCTCGTCGCGCTGTATCTCAAGTTCCTGGCGCAGAATATCCTTGGTGCGGTCCACGCTGTAGCGCAGCACGTCGCTCACGGTGAGGAACTGCGGTTTCTCGTCCATGATGACGCAGCAGTTGGGCGAGATGCTGATCTCGCAGTCGCTGAATGCGTAGAGCGCGTCGATGGCGATGTCGCTCGATGTGCCCGGCTGCAGCTGCACGATGATCTCGGCGTTCTCGCTTGTGTTGTCATCCACGCGTTTCACCTTGATTTTGCCTTTCTCGGCAGCTTTGACTATCGACTCCATGAGCGTGCCGGTGGTCTTGCCATAGGGCACGTCTCTCACGAGCAGGGTCTTGTTGTCGATTTTCTCAATCTTGGTGCGCACGCGCACACTGCCGCCGCGCTCGCCGTCGTTATAGTGGCTCACGTCAATGTAACCGCCCGTCTGGAAGTCGGGGTAGAGGTGGAACTCCTCGTCATGCAGGTAGTGCACAGCGGCATCGATAATCTCGTTGAAGTTGTGCGGCAATATCTTGCACGACAAGCCCACGGCGATACCCTCGGCACCCTGTGCCAGCAGCAGCGGGAACTTGGCAGGCAAGGTGAGAGGCTCGCGCTTGCGGCCGTCGTAGGACATGCCCCACTCGGTTACCTTGGCATTATAGACAACGTCGAGGGCAAACTCGCTGAGTCGTGCCTCGATGTAACGTCCTGCAGCGGCACCGTCGCCAGTGAGGATGTTACCCCAGTTACCCTGCGTGTCGATGAGCAGATCCTTCTGCCCCAGCTGCACGAGGGCCGAGTAGATCGACGCGTCGCCGTGAGGGTGGTACTGCATGGTCATACCCACAAGGTTGGCAACCTTGTTCATGTGCCCGTCGTCGGCTTCCTTCATGGCGTGCATGATGCGTCGCTGCACAGGCTTGAAGCCATCCTCGATGTGCGGCACGGCACGCTCCAGAATCACATAGCTGGCATAGTCAAGAAACCAGTTCTCATACATGCCCGAGAGCTGGAGTTTCTTGTCCTTGGGCACCTGATAGGCCGAGTGGCCCACCTCTGCGCCATCATCGGCGGCATCATTCTCGTTGCCTTCTCGTTCTGGTAACTCGTTGTTCAATTCAAGTTCTTCGTTGTCTTCCTTCATTTTTGAATATATTATTTCAATTTGCAAAGATACTAAAATTTTTACGAAAGACGAAAGACGAAAAACGAAAAACCACGGGCAACCGCATCAAACGATGACCTTTTCCGTTTGCGACTTCCCTCCACAGAGTATTGAATTAGGGTTTTATGTCCTAAAATGATGGGAAAAAGAAAAAAACAGAAATAAACCAGAAAAACATCATTAGTAATAATGCTACTTATACTTTTGTGTAACAAGAGGATATTGACGAAGAATAAATTTTTTGTTAATTTTTAGTTGATTTCAAGCGAAGCGCCTTTTCTTAGAGGTAGTTTGTATTTAGTTCGTGTCTAGGTAGAGGCGTTGCGCTAGAAATACACTGAAAATAAACATATTCAAGTTTCGCTTGTTTATGTAATTGTTGCTAATTAGTTGTCCGAAACCCCATCAAAGGGACGGTTCTTTTGATGGTGTAGTGGTGTAGTGTGTTTATATATAATTAGTTACACATTGCTAAAATACGCCCGATTATTGACATTCTATTATTTTTGCAAGTAATTGACAAAACCTAGTTTCGTCATAATTTTTAAAAAATATTACAAACAAACATCTTATTACCAATTAATTATCCCCAAACACCATCAAAAGAACCGTCCCTTTGATGGGGTTTCCAATTTTCTCCTTGCTTATCTTTCGCTGATTCTTTTTTTTAGTAGCTACGCTCAAAATCCCTCAAAAAACTAATTCATTATTTAGAAAAAAATAGTACTTTTGCGTATTGGATTATTATATCCAACGAATTACAACGAAATTATCAACAAATACAAAAGGTCTTGATAAATCAAGATAAAAAAACAGAAATAGAAACATATTAACATATTACGTGCATTGACTATTATTTGCGTTCTCCTGAATTTGTCTGGAAAACTTAATCGGAATAAGAACACAAAAATAGTGGTTAGGCAACTTCTAAGGAAGAGGTGAGCCTTATCCAATCTATATAAGAGTCAGTGTTCATGCTAAGGCATGAGCATTTCTTAGAGATTGGATGAGGTTCCGTTTCCAGACAAAGCCTCGGAGAACGCATAAGAAGGTTCATGCCCTTTTTGTGCGCTCACGTGAGTGGTAGATCAGTGCAAAACGATTTACTACTATGGCAAACAAAAACCTTGGAAAAGCAAAAACAGAAAAGAACGACGAGTTCTATACCCAGTATGCTGACATTCAGCAAGAGATGAATGCTTACATCGAGTACAATCCCGATGTGTTCCGTGACAAAACAATCCTTTTGCCTTGTGATGACCCCGAGTGGAGTAACTTTACTAAGTTCTTTGCGCAAAATTTTGAACAGTATGGCATTAGGAAGATTATTTCAACATCCTTTGCTCCTGAGTCAAAGAAGATTAAGACTTGGCAACCAACCTTATTTGAAACAGAGAATCCGCACTTTGATGCCGACAAGAGCAAGACAAATGGCAAGATATTTGTGCTTGACCGTGACACTAACAGCAATGGGCGGATAGACATCGAAGACCTTGAATGGGATTACCTTGAAGGTGATGGCGACTTTCGTTCGGCTGAGGTGTGTGCCCTTCGTGATGAAGCCGATATTATCATTACCAATCCTCCATTCTCACTGTTCAGGGAGTTTATGGCATGGATTATGGAAGCAGGAAAGAAGTTTGTAATAATTGGCAATCAGAATGCGATTACCTACAAAGAGGTATTCCCACTGATAAAGAATAATCAGATGTGGTTAGGTAAAGGCTTCAAGGGTGGTGCGACTCACTTTATAAGTAATTATGAGGATGTAGCCACGGCAGGAGATCATCGTGAAGGAATGATTCGTGTATCTGGTGTTGTGTGGTTTACAAACATCGACCACGGTCGTCGTCACCAACCGCTTGACCTCATGACAATGGAAGATAATATAATGTTTTCCCATCATAAAGAAATAAAAGGCATCGGTTATAAGCACTATGATAACTATGACGCGATAGAAGTTCCTTTTTCTGATGCAATACCTATAGATTATGAAGGGATAATGGGTGTACCAGTAACTTATATGGATAAGTATTGCCCAGAACAGTTTGAATTAATCGGACTAGCAGCAGGAAATACAAATAAGACATTTCCTGAATTAGAAAAAATTGCAGGTCATATTATAATACCAAAAGATAAAGGAGGATGTGGTGTTATAAATGGCGTCCCTGTTTATGCTCGTATATTAATCCGCAGACGCACTCAACAATGAAAACAACATTATTAACCAATCTTACCGTTCGCGACATTTGCGAAGGTTTTGTATATAGTTCTCTTGACGGAAAAGGTTTGTTTGGATGGGCTGGCAAACTGGTTATTCAGCCAGAATATCAACGTCATTATATCTATAGTGAACTACACAAAGAAGAACTTGTGATTGACAGTGTGCTAAACGGTTATCCCCTTGGTTTACTTTATTTTGTAAAGGTTGGCGAGAATAAATATGAAGTATTAGATGGGCAACAACGCATTACCTCACTCGGTCGATTTATTAATGGTAAATTTGCCATAAAGGACGAGAACGGAATGGAACAGGTGTTCAGTGGTCTTGACAAGTCAAAGCAGGAAAAGATTCTCGGTTATCCTCTCACCATCTATATTTGTGAGGGCGATGAACCTGAGATAAAGAAATGGTTTGAGACAATCAACATTGCTGGAGTTCCACTCAACGAGCAGGAACTATTGAATGCCATCTACTCGGGTCCTTTTGTAACTAAAGCAAAAGAACAATATAGTAATAGCAACAACCCACAAATACAGAAGTGGAGTTCTTACATCAAGGGCGACCCCAAGCGTCAAGAAATCTTGCGCACGGCTCTGTCCTGGGTGGCTCTTGGCGAGAAGAATATTGATGGATACATGAGCCTTCATCGCCAAGACACAACAATACAGGAGTTGCAAATCTACTTTGACACCGTTATTGACTGGGCAAAGGGAGTCTTTGGTTTACCCTACAAGGAAATGAGGGGATTACCATGGGGCGAACTCTTCGAGAAATATCATAACAATCCCTACAAGACACAGAACCTTCGCGAGCGAATAGATGATTTACTTGCCGATGAATGTGTGAACAAAAAAAGTGGAATCTTTGAGTTTGTCCTTGGAGGCGAGCAAGATAAATCGTTACTAAATGTTCGCGTTTTTGACAAGAGCACCAGCAAAGCCAAATATGCCTTGCAGACTTCTGTGGCAAAAGCGGCAGGACATAGTAATTGCCCATACTGTGCTATGAGCGACAACGCCAACAGGACTCGCATCTGGAAAATCGAGGAAATGGACGCTGACCATGTGACGGCATGGAGCAAAGGCGGAGCAACGGACATCTCAAACTGCGAGATGCTGTGCAAAAGCCATAACAGGGCTAAAGGGAATAAATAGCTCCCATCAAAGGGACAATCCCCCCCCCATCAAAGGGACGGTTCTTTTGATGGTATATCGGTGTAGTGTGTTTATATATAATTAGTTACACATTGCTAAAATATGCCCGATTATTGACATTCTATTATTTTTGCTAGTAATTGACAAAACCTAGTTTCGTCATAATTTTTAAAAAATATTATAAACAAACACTTTATTACTAATTAATTATCCCCAAACACCATCAAAAGAACCGTCCCTTTGATGGGGTTTCTTCACACCCCCACCGGCAGCCCGCAGGTCTGCGACCAGCGGTTAACCAAAGTTACGACCTCCCTGAGGTCTAAAAAATCCACAAAATTATATTTTCAATGAAAAAATCAGTGAGTTCAGTGAGATCCGCGCGGGGAGTTCCATTGCTGAATAGTTACGACAAAAGGACAAAAGAAAATCAAAGAATTATTCTAATTTCGAATAATCTCTCTCAGTCAAAACTTCCCCGACTTCCCCGAGTTCCCCGAGAAGCAAGTTTCAATCTAGCTCTCTGCGTCCTCTGTGTCCTTCTGTGGGGGGAGCTGGGTAGTCGCGAGACCATAAACCTGGTTTATACAGAGTTTTTTACAAAAAAATTTCTTTATTTCAAAA
>NZ_JAZLLZ010000111.1:0-9765 GCF_045598405.1 Sodaliphilus sp. | reverse complement strand
AGAGGGAAGAGTTGAGAGGGGAATAGAGAGGAATAGAGGGGAATAGAGGGGAATTGAGAGGACTGGGAGAGAACCTGAGAGGATGGGAGAGGACTTGAGAGGACTGGAGAGGATGGGAGAGGAGTTGAGGGGATGGGAGAGAGTCCTAATTTTCTTTTCTTTTGAATAAAAGTCTTAATCCTTTTGGAAATTTAAAGGGTTATTGTTACCTTTGTGGATTAGTAAATTATTAACTTCAATATACTATTAATATGAGAAAAATTCTACTTACTATCCTTGGTGGCGTGGCGTTGGTTGCTGGCGCCCAGCAGGTGACGGTGGTGGAGCACAAGCAACTGCTCAAGGACGTTGAGGGACCAGCGTTTTACCCCGTTTTGAGTGCCGATGGGTCTAAGATGCTGTACTCTACTATTCAGAATCCTGGATTGAAACTTTATGACTTTAATGATGATGTGACTGTGCGCATCAGTGATGCAGCCGGCGTGGGACAAGATGCATTCTTCGGCGGCGACGGCAAGGTGTATTATGTTACAGCAGAACGCCGTGACGACAATATGCTCTACCGCACCGGTTATTCTTATGACGTCAAGTCTTGCCGCAATGAGGTTGTGCTTGAGGCACAGCATGGGGCAGTGTTGCCCATGAAGGCGACTCGTGGCGTGGCTCTGAAGGCGCAGTCTCGCACATTTGCTTCGAGCAGCAAGATAGGCACCGCAGTCTATACCGAAGGTGCTACTGTTCATGTGACAGTTAATGGCAAGGACCGCTCGTTCTCTCCTGTGGAGTCGGTGGGCTACCTGTGGTCGTCGCTGTCGCCCGACGGCAGCCGTGTGGCATTTTTCGCCGCAGGCAAGGGCATCGTGGTGATGGACCTTGAAGGAAATGTGATCAAGATGCTGGGCAACTATGAGATGCCCTCTTGGCTCAACAACGACTATATCGTGGCACAGAACACCAAGGACGACGGTCACCAGTTCACATCGTCGCAAATCATGCTTCTCAAGGCCGACGGTTCGTTCAAGCACGAACTCACAAAACCCTCATCAATGTCAATGCAACCCAGCGCAGCCGCAGGCAAAGTGGTATATAGCTCTATCGACGGATTGCTTTACATGATGCAAATTAACATTACAGAATAACTCAAAACTGCAACAGCTCTATGAAAAAGACTAAAACTACATCGATTCTTGTGCTGCTGGCTGCAGTACTGGGAATAAACAACGCGGCGGCTCAAAAGACGCCCATCGTCTATATCAACCCTGGCCATGGCGGTCACACCAGCAATGACCGCAATGTGGTGGTACCTGGCCATGTGGCAGGTGATACCACAGGTTTCTGGGAGTCAAACGCCAGCCTCAAGAAAGGTTTTGCCCTGCAAGAGGTGCTTAAAAAGAAAGGCTACAAGACGGCAATCTCACGTGTGCGCAATGAGGAAGAGGATGACTTGAATCTCTCTACAATCGTTGCACTGTGCAACGCTACCGGCGCCGACGTGTTCTTCTCGCTGCACAGCAATGCCACTGGTGCCGGCGATGGTTACCGCATTAACTTCCCGCTGGGCCTCTACCGTGGCTACACCGGTCAGCCCATCGTGGAGCATAGCGATGAACTCACTGCAATCTTACAGCCGTTCCTCTATGCCAACAAGGCCACAGTGTGGACCTCTAACTATGCTATCTATGGCGACTGGACTTTCTACCCCGACTGGAATAACCAGGGTCTGGGCGTGCTGCGCGGCAACAAATCGGTCGCGATGCTTCAGGAGGGTTCGTTCCATGACTATATTCCCGAGGCACAGCGTCTGAATAACGACGGCTATTGCTGGGTGGAAGGCTACAACGTTGCCCTTGCCACCGACAAATACTTTGGTCGCGAGAGCGTGCTCAACACGGGTATCCTGACAGGCTGCCTGCGTGATGACCGCATCCTGCGCACCAACACATTTGTGATGCACGGCGTGGATGTGCGCGAGTCGATCAACAACGCCACTGTGCGCCTGCTTGATGCTAGTGGCAACGAGGTGGCCCGTACCACAACCGATAACGAGAACAACGGTATCTATACCTTCAAGTATGTCACTCCCGGCACTTACACCGTCGAAGCCAGCGAGGCCGAGCACTTCACCGTGTCGAAGCAGGTTGAGGTGCCAGAAGGCGCTCCCGTCTATTGTAACTTCGACATGAAACGCCAGCGTCTCACACCTCCCGAGGTTGTTTCTTACAGCCCTGTGTGGAACGACGGCGATGCTCCCGTGCTGTGCAACGAACCCATAGTCATCAACTTCAACTGGGACATGGACGTGGCATCGACCGAAGCAGCATTCAGCATCACCCCCGCGGTTGACGGCACATTCACTTGGGAGGACACCAACTACCGCATGATTTTCACTCCCAACGATGCCTACGACATCAACACCGAATACACTGTGACCATCGGCAAGAGCGCGCAGCATGGCGGCGGCACTCCCATGGAAAAAGACTTCTCGCTCAAGTTCAAGACCCAGGAACGCAACCACCTGGATCCCATCGCCATCTTCCCCAAGGAGGGCGATCCAGTGCACTATCAGAGCGTGAACGTAGAACTCCGTGCCGACTCATTGCTTCGCTCGCTCAACCTCTACACTTATTTCCATGTTCTTGACAAGGACGGCAACGAGGTGGGCGTCAATAAGCGCAGTCTCAAGAACAACAAGAAGGGCGACGCCTACGGTTACATTCGCATACCTCTCACCGGTAGCCTCAATGTGGGTGAAATTTATACCCTCAACATCGACCGCGACGTGTGTGACACAGTGGGCATCCACTTGACTGCTCCCATCAGCTACAAGTTCACTGCTGTTGACGCTGCTGTTCAGCCCGAAGGCGTTGAACTGGTGAAGGCTATCGAGACTGCCGACGTGATGAAGGTTGACGGTATCTTCTCATCGGCTGCACTCACAGCATCAACTACCAAGATACTCGGCACTAAATCGCTGCAACTCAAGTATGCATTCGGCGACATGGACGACCAGGAGATCGACCTCAACTTTGCCGAGGTTCCCGAGACTGTTCTGGCAGGCTGTGACACGCTCTACGTTGAGCTGTGGGGCGACTTGAGTTGCAATGACATTGCGGCAGTTCTTGAGCCTGTGACCTCTGGCGCAGCCATAGAGGTGCCCATGGGCAAGCTCGATTTCCACGGCTGGCGCAATGTGTGCGTGCCTGTTAACCTTGACAAGGGTGATTACAAGCTTAAAGGCTTGAAGCTCACTTGTGACAAGGCTAATGTGATGGGCAAGAGCGGCACACTCCTCGTTGACGATATCAACATGAAGCGTGGCGAGTATTCAGGTATAGAAAATATGACACTTGATGGCGTGACTGTGGGTCCCAACCCCGCCAGCGACTACCTCGTTGCTGCTGCCGACCATTACATCCAGGCAGTGGAACTCTACGACCTGCAAGGCAAGCTCATGGTGCGCAACGCTGCTAACTACGTCAACGTGAGCGGAATTGCAAGCGGTGCCTACGTGATGAAGGTCTATGTAAACGGCCTTGCATCAACACATAAGGTACTTGTAAAGCATTGATAAACGTTTGTCCTGGGTAATCCTAACTATGGGTTACTCGGGATAATTATAATTGATAAAAACAAGATTAGATGAAAAAATTTTTGAATTTCCTTGCTGCGGTTATTACCGTGATTGCTCCCATTGCGGCTCATGCCGAATCGCTTGAAGTCGCAAGCGAGAAACTCTACACTGGCACATCGGTTGCTAAAGGCACAACGGTGGAATATGTGAAATACACTGTCACAGCTACTGACCTTCAAACTCCCGTATATGTCTATATGACCGGGTCACAAGGCCGCATGTTCGGGTTAAATGTCGAGCAGATACCTGTGGGCAGCAGCACTACCGACGTGATTGTGAGCTATACCCCGACAGCGGTGGGCAAGCACACCGGACGCATCAACTTTGAGAGCAGCAATGCCGAGCTCAACTGCGGCTATGCTATCAACGGCGTGTGCATCGACCCTGCCAATCCGCCCACAATAACTATTGATGCCAGCAGCCTTGTTCCCTTTGCGTGCAAGGCGGGCGAACGCCAGCAGCAGAGCATCAAGGTCATTACCACGGGTTTGCCCGACTATGGTGCGCTCAAGGTTGACGGCAAATCGCCTGGCAACTTCCTTATCAGCAACACGATGCTCATGAAGGACGGCACTGCTACAATCACTATCACCTTCACCCCCAAGGTCAACGGCACTTACAACGAAAGCATCACCGCCAGCGCGCTTGAAGCGACTCCTGTGACTATCAACATCACTGGCACAGCAGGTGACGGCGGAGATGACCCCGAGGCAAAAGAAGGAGACGAGTTGCCACTAGTCACAGACAATGCGCTGGTGCAGTACAGCACTTCGTTTGATGGCGTGGCACGCAATAAACCCCTTGCAGTGGAAGGCTGGAAAAACCTTGCGATGACCGGTACCCGCGCATGGTGGGGCTACGGATTCGAGGTGGAGACCGCCAATCCCGAGGTCACTGAAACCGACTATTGCGCCAAGGTGACATGCTATGACAGCAAGGTGCCTGCTGGTGCTGCCAAGGAATGCTCAATGCTTCTCGTGAGCCCTGCACTCAACTTTAAGGATGCTGTGAGCAAGGAAGTTACATTCCGCCTGATGGGTCAGTTCCTTACCAACGACGACAGCTATCTCATGGAGGTGTGCTATATCGACATGGCCGACGGTGCGCTCTACATCCAGCCCATCGAGATGCAGATACCCTGCACCGCCGACGAGAGCGGCACATGGTATCCTTATGTCCTTGATTTCACGGGCCAGGAGGTGGCCGATACATTCTTCATCGGTTTCCGCTTCACTGCGCCGCGTGGCATCGATTGCTCGGCAACTTACTATATCGACGATTTCACCTGGGGCAAGGGAGACGCCCCTGTTGCCAAGGGTGACGTGAACGGTGACGGTGCAGTGGATGTGGCCGACGTGAATGCTTGCATTAACGTGGTCCTGGGTCTGGACGATGCCAGCAGATACAATGGCCGCAGCGACATCAACGGTGACGGCGCTAACGACGTGGCCGACGTGAATGCGATAATTAATCTCGTGCTGGGACTGTAAAGATAGGACCTTTTGAGGTTGCATAATATAAGGTGTGCCGTGGTGGGGTGTTACTCATCACGGCATACCTTTTTGTTATTCTTTGTAATTAAGTGGCATGTGGTATTTGTTAAGTATCAAGCGGATGTGAAAAATTTTTAGTTAAAAATTTAAAAAAAAAGCATTGTGTATAATTCGGGCGTGTGCTAACTTTGCCGAAAATTTTGTGCCAAGTCTAAACTGAATTTGAAAGAAAATTAGTTATTGCTGGTATTTTAGAAATTTCAAGTCTTTATTTTTATGAGTAAGTTACGAATTGCATTTGTGCTCGTAATGAGTTTAATGCTTATCCCTGTGTGTGCGGCCGAGTATGCTGGCAGCGACCCTATGCAGGGAGGAGAGTTTTATGTGATGAATAAGGGCAAAGGCACCTGGTTAGGCAGGGGGTTGCTCGACGGAGCCAATGCCGCACCTCAACTGTGGGAGGTTACTCTTGTTGAGGGTGGTTACAATGTGAAGCAGGCCGGTGCAGAGAAGTATGTCAGCATCACTGACAATCTTACCGAGACCAACCTTTTCGGTGTGAAATATACCACCACTATCACTGCAAGCGACGATGCCGACGTGCCGTCAACGTTGATCCTGGCAGGAACTCCGTCCGATGGTTACAGCATGGCGGTGCCCAATCTGTACAAGAGGGTAACCGTGAGCAGCTCAAAGCCCTCGCGTGACGTTACCTATTACTTTGGATTCAACAAGACGCTCGGAACCAAGGAGGCAGTGATGTATCGACCTACCTCAACGAGGAGGCCATCAACGATGCCATCAATGCGATAAACAACTTCACCTGCACAGCCAATGAGGTTGAAATCAATGCCATTGCCAATCCTGCAGGCGAACTAGCCCAGGGCGAGGCCGTGACAATGGGTGGCACAGGCGCGCTGGCAATGCCGTTGCAGGGTAACACCCTCTATAAGTTAACGGTAGATTACACCGGCGGCGAACTGGGACTTAATTTAAAGAACGACGGCAAGTCAATACTCAAAGTGAACACTGCCAACCAAAGCCTCATCGAGGAAGAAAATGCTGCCAAGCACTTTGAACAGATGTTCTTCACCACTACCCAAGCCGACTACACGCTTGATGTGGAGGCGTTAAACGACTTGGTGAAGTATAACATTACCCTTTTCACTGCTCCCACAGTGGGCGACGAGATGAAGGGTACAGACCTGTCGCAAGTAGAGGAGAGCACCGAGGTGTTTGTCTATAACTCAACTTTAGCATATGGAACCATTTGAGTTTCACCTATTTGCTCCAATTAGCGTCCTGCTGGACGCATTTTTGCGGTTTACCTATAACCGCACCGCCACTTCGTTCGGCGGTGGGGGTTATTTAGATATTGTCCTACCGGACAACAAATTAGCATCATTTATTATAAAAGCTAAAGTTGAGTCAAAGGTATTGTCCTGCGGACTGAATGCAACTTTGAGGCGGTTGCCCTGATTGTTGTATAGCCATATACGCAAAAACGGGCACTGGAATCAACCAGTGCCCGTGATAACATTGTGTTGCAAAGAATTACATCATGCCACCCATGCCGCCCATGCCAGGAGCACCGGCTGCAGCAGGCATTTCCTCATTTTTCTCGGCGATAACACACTCGGTGGTGAGGAACATGCCAGCGATCGAGGCCGCATTCTCAAGTGCGATGCGAGTAACCTTGGCAGGGTCGATAACGCCAGCCTCGAAGAGGTTCTCATACTTATCGGTGCGGGCATTGTAACCAAAGTCGCCTTTTCCTTCCTTAACTTTGTTGACAACCACTGCGCCCTCAAGGCCTGCATTGTTCACGATCTGACGCAAGGGTTCCTCGATAGCACGGCGGATGATGTTGATACCAGTGGTCTCATCGTCATTGTCGCCCTTCATGGCCTCGAGAGCCTCAACGCAACGGATGTAGGCAACACCGCCACCAGGCACGATACCCTCGGCAACAGCGGCACGTGTAGCGCTCAATGCATCGTCCACGCGGTCTTTCTTCTCCTTCATCTCTACCTCGCTGGGAGCACCTATATATAATACAGCCACACCACCAGCAAGTTTAGCAAGACGCTCTTGCAGTTTCTCCTTGTCGTAGGTTGACTTGGTAACTTCAATCTGTGTACGGATTTGAGCAACGCGGTCGGCAATAGCCTGCTTGTCGCCAGCACCGTTGACGATCACAGTGTTCTCCTTGTTCACAGTAACCTTCTCGGCAGTGCCCAGCATGTCGAGTGTGGCCTTCTCCAGCGTGAGACCCTTCTCCTCGCTGATCACAACACCGCCTGTCAGGATTGCGATATCTTCAAGCATCTCCTTGCGACGGTCGCCGAATCCGGGAGCCTTGACTGCGCACACCTCCAGCGAACCGCGAATGCGGTTAACAACCAGCGATGCCAGTGCCTCGCCATCGACGTCCTCGGCGATGATGATCATGGGACGGTGCTCTTGCAATGCACTCTGCAACAAGGGAAGAATATCCTTGAGGCCTGAGATTTTCTTGTCATAGATGAGCACATAGGGACGCTCCATGTTGCACTCCATCTTCTCTGTGTTGTTGACAAAGTAAGGAGAGATGTAACCGCGGTCAAATTGCATACCCTCAACCACGTCAACGTGTGTATCGGTGCCCTTTGCCTCCTCAACGGTGATCACACCGTCGCGTTTCACTTTCTTCATTGCCTCAGCAATGAGTTTACCTATCTCGTCGTCATTGTTTGCGCTGATGCGAGCCACGTTCTCGATTTTGCCGAAGTCGTCGCCCACCTCTTGAGACTGCTCCTTGATTGCCTCAACAACCACCTTGACAGCCTTGTCGATGCCACGCTTCACGTCCATGGGGTTAGCGCCGGCAGCCACATTCTTGAGACCCTCGTTCACGATTGCCTGTGCAAGCACGGTAGCAGTTGTTGTTCCGTCGCCGGCATCATCGTTGGTCTTTGACGCAACCTCCTTGACGAGCTGTGCGCCTATGTTCTGGAATTCGTCCTCAAGTTCTACCTCGCGTGCAACGCTCACACCGTCCTTAGTGATGTGGGGAGCGCCGAATTTCTTGTCTAGAATCACATTGCGTCCCTTGGGACCAAGTGTAACCTTAACAGCATTGCTCAGCTGGTCAACGCCTTTTTTGAGCTCTTCGCGGGCCTTAATATCAAATTTTATCAGTTTTGCCATAACCTTATATATAATATGTCATTTTTTATTCTACGATTGCCAAAATGTCACTCTGACGCATCATCAGCAGTTTCTCGCCATCGACTTCAATCTCGGTGCCAGCATACTTGCCATAAAGCACAGTATCACCAGCCTTGACTACCATCTCCTCGTCTTTGGTGCCATTGCCCACTGCGCGCACAACGCCCTTGAGAGGTTTCTCTTTAGCACTGTCGGGGATAATAATACCACCCACAACTTCCTCAGCCTTTGCAGGCTCAATGAGTACTCGATCACTTAAAGGTTTAATTGTCATAATATCGTTTTTTATATTTAAATGTTATTGTTTCGTCAATCAGCCACACAGCAACAGCGTGCCTTGCGACACAACCCAATATGCACATTTTGTGCCAAAGCCTTTCCGGCCTAACTCACACGTCAATTTGTCACCCAGTGTCACACCACAGGCACGATAGTGGAATGCTTCTCCTGCCCTATCACAAACACGCTGTGCACCTGGCCTATCGAGGTGATCTCTCCCAGCTTGTTGAGAACAAAGTCCTGATAATGATGGATGTCGCGCACAAAGAGTTTCATGAGGTAATCATAGTCACCGCTGGTATTATACAATTCGGTCACTTCGTTAAAGCTTTTCATAGCCTCAACAAACTCATTGCTCATCGTCTTGCTATGCTGCTTGAGCCTGATGTTGCATAGCACAATCAGCCCGTTACCCACTTTATAAGGGTTAACCAGAGCCACATAACCGGTGATATAACCTTCTTTTTCCAAGCGTTTTACACGTTCAAATGTAGGAGACACCGAGAGATTAACACGAGAGGCAATTTCCTTTGTGGTGAGCGTGGAGTCGGCTTGAAGCAACTCCAGGATTTTACGATCAATGGGGTCCATACTTGCAAAGTTTTTTTTCCTTAATAATAGGCGTCCGACAGAATAAACAAACTATTCCTATACGATTTTCATGGCAAATTTAGTTTTTTTTTCTGAATCTTTCAAATTATTTGTACATTTTTTAAAAATTATATAACTTTGCGATAACATTACAAATTAGGGCACAAAATTATTAATCACGAAACAACAGCCTTGATAGAAAAGCGATTGTTTCACTTTATGGTCACAAGATCATAAAATAGGGCTTTACAGAAAAAATACCAAAGACACGAAGCGACCATTTGGAGTGATCCATTATGGCCGCTATTTTTTTCAACCGCATCAACGCAATTTCTCATTATATAATAGTAACTATTCACCAATGGAACTCCCCGCGCGGATCTCACTGAACTCACTGATTTATTTCATTGAAAATATATATATGATTCCGCTACAAAAAGTAGCATTCAAGTTAGACATTTCTGCTTCATCGAGAGTCAATCCCGAGTCGGCAGGTTAATTTGGGGTGATGCAAGATTTTCCATTTCGGATGGTCAAAGCATCGTATATGAGCTCTTACGA